>NZ_JBLKSS010000045.1:0-21281 GCF_047607725.1 Sodalis sp. (in: enterobacteria)
GGCCTTTTCTTCCGGCGCGTTGTCGATCTGATCAAAGGCGCGCGCGCTGCCGCCGTAGGCCTTGGCCAGAACGGTGGTGATGGCGGCGGTCAGGGTCGTTTTACCATGGTCAACGTGGCCGATAGTACCGACGTTAACGTGAGGTTTGGTGCGTTGAAACTTTTCTTTAGACACGGCTATATTCCTTACTCTTATGCTCTCACCAACGGGTGAGAGCACGGGATATTAATGTAACCCTTAAAGCTTACTTGGCTCTGCGGGTTTCGATAATGGCCTGAGCAACGTTGTTCGGTGCTTCATTGTACTTCAGGAACTCCATGGAGTAAGAAGCACGGCCCTGAGTCTGTGAACGCAGATCAGTAGCATAACCGAACATTTCAGACAAGGGGACCTGCGCACGAACGGTTTTACCGGTCGTGGTGTCTTCCATACCGTCAATCATACCGCGACGACGGTTCAAGTCACCAATCACGTCACCCATGTAGTCTTCAGGCGTTTCAACTTCCACCTTCATGATAGGCTCCAGCAGCACCGGTTTCGCCTTCATGAAGCCTTCTTTGAACGCCATGGAACCGACGATCTTAAACGCCATTTCCGAGGAGTCGACTTCGTGGTAAGAACCATCGAAGGCGGCAACGCGGACGTCTACGATCGGGTAGCCGGCCAGAACACCGCTCTTCAGCTGTTCCTGAACACCTTTATCCACCGCCGGAACGTATTCTTTAGGCACCACGCCGCCGACGATTTCGTTCAGGAACTCGTAGCCTTTGCCACCCGGTTCCATCGGTTCAATACGCAGCCATACGTGGCCGAACTGACCGCGACCACCGGACTGACGAACAAATTTACCTTCCTGTTCGACGGTGGAGCGGATCGTTTCGCGATAGGCCACCTGCGGCTTACCGACGTTGGCTTCTACGTTGAATTCGCGACGCATACGGTCGACGAGAATTTCAAGGTGCAGCTCACCCATACCGGCGATGATGGTCTGACCGGACTCTTCATCGGTCCAGACGCGGAACGACGGGTCTTCCTGCGCCAGACGGCCCAGAGCTAGACCCATTTTTTCCTGATCGGCTTTGGTTTTCGGTTCCACGGCGACCGAGATAACCGGTTCCGGGAATTCCATCCGCTCAAGGATGATGGGCACGGACGGATCACACAGGGTATCCCCGGTGGTCACGTCTTTCAGGCCGATGGCCGCGGCGATATCGCCGGCGCGCACTTCCTTGATTTCTTCACGTTTGTTGGCGTGCATCTGTACGATACGGCCGAAACGTTCGCGCTTGTCCTTCACCGAGTTCAGCACCGTATCGCCAGAGTTGACGACACCGGAGTAGACGCGGAAGAAGGTCAGGTTGCCAACGAACGGGTCGGTGGCGATTTTGAACGCCAGCGCCGAGAATGGCTCATCATCGCTGGAATGACGCTCAGCGTGGGTTTCGCCGTCGTCAAGTACGCCGTTAATGGCAGCAACGTCGGTCGGTGCCGGCAGGTACTCGATGACCGCATCCAGCATCGCCTGCACGCCTTTGTTCTTGAACGCGGAACCACAGGTGACCAGAATGATTTCGTTGTTCAGAACGCGCTGGCGCAGACCGGTCTTGATCTCTTCTTCGGTCAGCTCTTCGCCGCCCAGGTATTTGTCCATCAGCTCTTCAGACGCTTCAGCTGCGGATTCCACCAGGTGCTGGTGCCACTTGTCAGCCAGCTCGGTCAAATCGGCAGGGATGTCTTCATAAGTGAAGGTCACGCCCTGGTCCGCTTCGCTCCAGTTGATGGCTTTCATTTTCACCAGATCGACGACGCCGGTGAATTTTTCTTCCGCGCCGATAGCCAGCTGAATCGGAACCGGGTTAGCGGCCAGACGGGTTTTCAGCTGCTCGACCACGCGCAGGTAGTTGGCGCCCATACGGTCCATTTTATTAACGAACGCGATACGCGGCACTTTATATTTGTTAGCCTGACGCCATACGGTTTCAGACTGCGGCTGCACGCCGCCTACCGCACAGTAGACCATGACGGCGCCATCGAGCACGCGCATGGAACGTTCTACTTCGATGGTGAAGTCAACGTGTCCCGGGGTGTCGATGATGTTGATGCGGTGCGAATCAAACTGTTTGGCCATGCCGGCCCAGAAACAGGTGGTCGCGGCGGACGTGATGGTGATACCACGTTCCTGCTCCTGCGCCATCCAGTCCATGGTGGCTGCGCCATTATGAACTTCACCGATCTTGTGGTTCACACCCGTGTAGAACAGAATACGTTCAGTCGTGGTGGTTTTACCCGCGTCGATGTGTGCACTGATACCGATGTTACGATAGCGTGCGATGGGTGTTATACGAGCCATTTGAATCCTCGATTACTGGGGCGTTCATTCCGAGCCAACCCGGCAGGGGCAGCTCATGAGCGTCCGCCAGGTTAGCGTGACTACTGCGGTACGATTACCAGCGGTAGTGGGCGAACGCCTTGTTGGCATCTGCCATACGGTGAACGTCTTCACGTTTCTTCACAGCAGTACCTTTGTTTTCTGCTGCATCGGAAAGTTCGTTCGCCAAGCGCAGAGCCATAGATTTATCACCGCGTTTACGAGCAGCTTCAACGATCCAACGCATTGCCAGGGCATTGCGGCGAACCGGACGAACTTCTACTGGCACCTGATAAGTAGAACCCCCGACGCGGCGCGATTTGACTTCGACAGTCGGACGCACGTTGTCCAGGGCTACTTCAAAAGCTTCCAGATGGCCTTTACCCGAACGCTGAGCCAGGATCTCCAGCGCGGTATAGACGATTGCTTCTGCGGTAGATTTTTTGCCATCTACCATCAGGATGTTAACAAATTTGGCCAAAAGCTCAGATCCGAACTTCGGATCCGGCAGGATTTTACGTTGACCAATGACGCGACGACGTGGCATGGAAATACTCCGTTGTTAATTCAGGATTGTCCAAAACCCGATGAGTTCTTTGACAGAGTTAATAAAACGTTTGGCCTTACTTAACGGAGAACCATTAAGCCTTTGGCTTCTTCACGCCGTACTTGGAGCGGCCCTGCTTGCGGTCTTTAACACCGGAGCAGTCAAGGGCGCCACGAACGGTGTGGTAACGCACACCCGGCAGGTCTTTTACTCGACCGCCGCGGATAAGGATCACGGAGTGCTCCTGCAGGTTATGACCTTCACCGCCGATGTAGGAGGTGACTTCAAACCCGTTGGTTAAACGAACACGGCATACTTTACGCAGCGCGGAGTTCGGTTTTTTCGGGGTGGTGGTATATACGCGGGTACATACGCCACGTTTCTGCGGGCAGGCGTCCAGCGCCGGAACGTTGCTCTTCGCAACCTTCATGGAGCGCGGTTTGCGTACTAGCTGGTTAATCGTTGCCATTCAATAAAGCTCCTGGGTTTTGCTTCGTAAACACGTAATAAATCGCCTCGTGATGCCGCGGGGCAAAGTACGAGGACGCAGAATTCTATGGCTGACGGGTAAAGGTGTCAAGAAATATACAACTCACCCTGGCTTACCACGCCATCTGCTGCGGCTGTTTTTCGGTCAGCCTGACGAAATCATTATAACTGATTATTGCGATATTGGGCGAAAAATGAACAGACAATCCGCGGGCGGCGATGTCGTTTTCCAGCGCGTGCAGCGCCAGAGGCGAGGCGCTCAGGGCGCGGGCAGCCGGCGAGCCGCGCAGACCGGCGATAACGCCATCGGACAGCAGCAGCAGATCGTCGCCGGGCAGCGCGGTACGCAGCAGCGCCGCCAGATCGCAGGCATAAGGAGAACGGCTCAGGGTATACAGCATGGGCGCCCTCCGGCGTTAAAACGTCAATACAGTATCGTAGTCGGCCAGACGCTGGCGCCAATCCGCCGCCGGCAGCCACTCGGCGTCCAGCACCCAGCCAGCGCCGGCATCCAGCCCGCGCTCCGCCGCCGAGTCGGCGCAGAGATAGAGCCTGTCGACATCATACAGCGATAGCACACCGAAAGTGGTGACGAAGTCCCGCGCCAGAATTTGCGCCGGCTGCTGCTGCGGCAACAGCAGCAATACGCCGTCGGCGATGAAAAATACGCCGATATCCTCGGCCAGCGCCGAAGTGGCCAATAGTGCGTCAAGCCCTTCCCGTCCGGCGTCGTCGCCGTGCGGCCCGTGGGTGAAAACAAAAGCGATGCGGTTCATGGCGGCCTTAAAACTGGATAAAGCGATCGCAGCCGAGCACCGCCTGCGCCAACGTACCCAGGCCGCTGAGCTCGAAGCCTGGCTGAAGGTTTTCGCCGGTGCGGTTCAGCAGCGACGCCTGTAGGGCATCGGTCACGCCGCGGCGCAGGGCGGCGGCGGCGCAGACATGCAGCGCCACCCGATGCTGTTGCGCCAGATCGTGCCAGGCGCGCACCAGATCCACCTCATCACCGGCGGGCGCGCTCAGACGATTGGCATTGGCAACACCCTCTTGATAAAAAAACACGGTGCCGAGACGGTGGCCGCACGCCAGCAGCGCCTGGGCGAACTGCAGCGCGCTGCTGGCGCGCTGGTTGCCATAGGCCGGTCCGGTGACCATCAGGCAGTAATCCAAACTCACCGCTCCTGTCCTACAAAATCGCCGCTTTTGAACTGACGGATATACAGATACACCGTGTGCTTGGAGATATTGAGCCTATCGGCGACCTGGTTGATGGCGTCCTTGATGTCAAAGATGCCTTTCTCGTACAGATTAAGCACGATCTGCCGGTTTTTGGCGTTGTTGGATACGTTGCGATCGGCGTTGACTTCCTCAATAGTGAACTCCAGCGTCTGAGCCACCAGATCGTCCACCGAGGAGGCAAAGTTCACCGAGGTCGCGATGTCCTGCGTTTCCGGCGGGATGAACGTTTGCATAATCTGCGAGAACGGCACATCCAGATTCATATTAATGCACAGAAGCCCTATCACCCGCTGCTCGCGGTTGCGGATAGCAATGGTGACGGATTTCATCAGGACGCCGTTTTTCGCCCGGGTAAAGTAGGAGCTGGAAACGCTGCTGTCCTCACCGGCCATATCATGCAGCATGTGCAGCGCGAGATCCGAAATCGGCGAACCCACTTTACGTCCGGTATGTTCGCCGTTAGCGATACGCACGGCCGAACATTTCAGGTCCTCCAGGGAGTGCAATACAATCTCGCAATGTCCGCCAATAAGCATCGCCAGGCCGTCCACGACGGCCTCATAAGAGGCGAGAATTTCATGATCCACGGCGCTGAAAGGACGTTCGTCCAGTAAATCCAGCTCGCCGGAATCAGAATGTGGAAGAGACGTAGACATGTGGAAATACCACCCGTGGTTGTGAATCTGCCGGGATAGTATCGGGCAGATTTGGCTGTAATTCTATTATCCGGCCGCTAGTCTAGCAAATTCGGTAAAACGCTGTCCTTGTGTTTGGTGAGATTTTTTATTATTCCGCATGGATACTATCTCCGCCCACGCCGCGGCCATAGGTGGAAGAAGCGCTAGCCGGCAAGGCGCCCAAAAAAAAAAGCCATCCCCGGGGGGGATGGCCTGCGCGACGCTCACGGGCGGCGACCCGTTGGCGATAACGGTAGCGTTATTTTTGCTGCGCGCCAGCGTCGGGAGCCTGTTCGGCATCGCCGGCGGCCGGTTTGATATCCAACAGCTCGACATCAAACACCAGCGTGGAGTTGGCCGGGATACCGGGAACGCCGGTTTTGCCATAAGCCTGCTCCGGCGGAATGACCAGCTGGATTTTTCCGCCTTTCTTGATGTGCTTCAGCCCTTCGGTCCAACCGGGGATGACGCCGTCCAGGCGGAAGGACAGCGGCTCGCCGCGGTTGTAGGAATTGTCGAATTCCGTCCCGTCGACCAGGGTGCCTTTATAATTCACTACCACGGTATCGCTGCCGGTGCCGGCTTTATCGACTTTATACAGCACGCCGTTGGCGGTTTTCTTCACGCCTTTCTGCTTGGCATAGTCGGCGCGGTATTTGTCGCCCTTGGCGGCGTTGTCCTTGGCTTCCTGCTCCATTTTGGTCTGGTCGGCCTGTTTCACGCGCGCCTCAAAGCTCTGCAGCGTGTCTTCAATCTCTTGATCGGACAGCTTGCTGTTGTTGGCGAAAGCGTCCTGTACGCCGGTAATCAGCTGATCTTTATCCAGCTTGATACCGAGTTTTTCCTGCTCTTTCAGCGAATTATCCATATAAGGCCCCAGGGAGGCGCCCAGCGTATAGGCGGCCTGATCTTCGCTACTTTTGAATTTGTCCGAGGTGGCGCTGGCGGGTGTGGCGGTCGCCGGCGGGGGGTGGCGCTGGGAGCCGCATCGGCGGCCAGAGCGCTGCTTGCATTAAGGGCAAATGCCATAGTAGAGGCCAGCAGCGATACTTTAATCAATGATTTCATAAATCTCCATTTTCCTAGGATAGCGGTCCCGGGGTCGATAGCAAAGTCAGGCAAATACTATAGCTGTGAGCATAAACACAACACAATCGCTATGCCGGTTGATTAACGCTTTCTGGGACTTTTTTTACAACAAGAAGTTTCCTGATAATGCATTTTCATTGCGGCCCGGTTTGATATCACCGCCTAATGATGACCTTTATACAGGCGATCCGCGCAAAGCAAGGTAGAATCTACCGGGATTGCCCGTGCGAGGCAACCGCGAAATGGGAACGGTGCGACGCCGGTTTCATTGGTCTTTATCGGTATCGAGAGGGGAAAATGATGGAACTATTGCAGCTGGAACAACGTCTGGAATTATTGGAGGGGCGGGTCGCTTTCCAGGAAATCACGATTGAGGAACTGAATCAGACGGTGGTGGCCCACCAGCGCGATATTAGCCGGCTGCAGGAGCAATTACGCTTGCTGTCGGATAAGTTACGCGCGCAGAACACCTCGCTTATCGCTTCGCAAAGCGAGGAAACGCCCCCGCCCCATTACTGAGCGGGTGGCGCCCATGACGGGGCCCGCACGGGGTCCCGCGCCGATCGCACTTAGTGGCAGCCGTCGCCGTGGTCATGGCCATGATCATGGCCGTGTTCGCCATGAACGTGACCGTGCGCCAATTCTTCCTCGGTCGCTTCACGCACGGCGATGACGTCCACATGGAAGTTCAGGTTCTGGCCGGCCAGCATAGGGTTGCCGTCAACCACGACATGATCGCCATCGATTTCGGTGATTTTCACCGGGACCTGGCACTGATCGGTTTCCGCCAGGAAACGCATGCCCACTTCCAGTTCGTCGACGCCCATAAAAAGTAAGCGCCCCGTGGAGGACGTCTTGAATTATTGGTGGGTTTGTTATATGAGACAGTAAACCTACGTTAYACGCTTATGCTCATTGCATTTTCACATTGTATTGATTTTAATAACTTTTATTTCCATCCCGGTTTGAGTGATATGAAATTAATGGTTCTGAAGTTTGTGATAGTGTCCATTAAAATTTAAGTGGACACTATCATCGCCGGATTATCCATGATCTGACAGCCGTCCCTTATAGGATGCGGGTTCACTAGGCATCGTAGTGGAACATATTCTTACCGGGCCATATAACAAACCCACCAATAATTCAAGACGTCCTCCACGGGGCGCTTACGTAAAAAAGCGCTGGAAGCCACCAAAGATAAAAAAATCGGCACCACGCCCGCGGCCTGTTCCGGGCCGTATAAAATCGGCGACTGGCAGCCGCGCGAACGGCTGAAGCTGGTACGCAACGAGAGGTGGAACGGCCGCCACAGAGAGTACGATCAAATCCAGCTGGTACCGATCGGCGATTTGAATACCGCTCAAATCGCTTTTGAAGCCGGCGATTTGGACATGACCAAAATCAATGTCAGCGCTATCGGGAAATACCGGGACGATCCGGGCGATAACACGCTGACCGTTCGGCCGGCGCTGGCCTGCACCTGGCTTGGGATGAATGTGGATCACCCTAAACTGAAAGACCTGCAGGTGCGTCGAGCCATTCAGCAGGCTATCGATGTGCCCGCCATTCTGGACGCCACTTTCGGCGGCGCGGTGAAACCGGCCTATGGCCTGGTGCCTCCGCCGCTGGCCGGGCCGGGGCGCGCAACAAAAATCTCTATCCTTATGATCCGGCGCAGGCGAAAGCGCTGTTGCAAAAGGCCGGTGTCTCAGGATTGCAGCTCAGGCTGGACCTGTCCACCTCCACCGACGGCGGGACGGTGGCCCAAGTCATTCAGGCGCAGCTGGCTGAGGTGGGTATCGACTTGAAAATCAATCAAATGGACGGGGCGGCATTTGTCGCTGCGGGCCAGGAATCGGAAGGCGATGCCTGGAAGGACTCACAACTGCGCCTCACCACCTTTACCACCGCGCCGGACGCCAGCTGGGTGACCGCCTGGTTTACCTGCGATCAGGTGGGCATCTGGAACACCCAGCACACCTGCGACAAAATTGGGATGCGCTCAACGCCGAGGCCGCGGTAGAGCTGGATCAGGCGAAACGGGCGGCTATGTATATCAAATTACAGGATCAGTTGGAGGAAACCGGCGCCTATGTCTTTTTATACCACGGCAGCAACGCCTGGCTGACGCCGAAAACCGTTCACGGCGCCTGGACGCCCGATGGCCAATGGCCGCTGTTCCGGGATGTCACCGGCGCCTAATACGCCGGTTATACCGCCCGGGCGACGCGGCCCGGACCCTGTCTGGCCGGCATTCCCTCTGTGGGTGATGCCGCGCGCGGCCGTTTGTGGGAGTTTCCTTGACTACTGCCCGTTTTTCCCTGTTGCCTAAAAAGGGATTGCGCCCTTCAGGCAACGCCTTGCGACACGCTGATTATCGCCGATTTTTCGGCGGTCAGCTGTTGTCGGTCATTGGCAACTGGGTGCATACCATTGCCCTCTGCTGGTTATTTGGCGGTTGAGCGTGTCGTCGCCGATATTGTTGGGGATGCTGGCGTTTTGCAGCCAGGGGCCGATTTTATTCTTCGGCCTGTTTACCGGCGTGATTGTCGACCGTTGCGATCGCCGCCGGCTGGTATTGACGACACAGATCGGTATCACCTTGTTGGTGACGTTATTGTCGGTGTTAACGCTCAATCATCTGATTACCGGCGCGCTGGCGGAGAGTGCGCGCATGGAGACCCATCGTGTCCAGCGCTACACCCGTCCCGGCTGGGATATCAGGCTGGAATGCGATACCGATCTCGCTTGGCAGGCGGGAGGACTGGTGCTGACCTCCCGTTATCAGGTATGGGAAAACGACCTGCCGGTATTCAGCCGCGAATGGTGCCATCGCTTTCCCTCCCACCATCGCGACGAAAGCAGCGTGGGGGATAGCTGAGACTTGGCAGAAACGTTACAGTCAAGGTAAGCGGGTGCAGCGCGGCCGTTCGCGCCATACCGGACCCGCGCCGACGCGTCAGGCCCAGCGGTGTTTTTCTTTACCAGAAGCGATTGACGACCATGCCATCCGTTGAACCCACCGTATTCACGTTTTTACTGGGTCAGGATTTTTCCATGATGAGCCTGGCCTCAGCAATTGAGCCGCTTTGGTCTTACAACCGCTTATTTAAGCAATGTGTCTTTAGCTGGCATCTGGCTAGCCTCAACGACGAACCGGTCACCGCCGCCAACGGGATCCCGTTTCCTACCTGCCCCGTTAACCAGGTGCTGGCAGAATCGCATTATCTCTTTATTTGCGGCGGGGAGCGGGTGGTGGTGGCGCAATACGAGCGGGGCTATCAAAGTGCGATGCGCCAAGCGGCTCGCGCCGGTCTGTTTATCGGCTCCTTGTCCACCTGCACGTTTTTGCTGGCGAAATGCGGGCTGCTGAACGGCCACCGCTACACTATTCATTGGGAAAGCCGCGCCGCGTTTGCGGAAAGTTATCCGGATATCGAATGTACCCGCAAGATCTACGAAATTGACCGCCATCGTTTAACCTGTTCCGGCGGCACCGCGGCGATGGATATGATGCTTAACCTGATTGCCGAACGCTATGGTGACGATCGCGCCACCGCGGTGGCGAACCAATTCCACCATGAACGGATCCGCAGCGCGGCGGACGATCAACGCGGCCACCGCCAGCATCGGGCGCCGTTGCCGCCGGTGCTAAGCGCGGTGATGGCGGTGATGCAGTCCACTTTCGAGGAGCCGCTTTCTCTGTTGGCGGTAGCGCAGCAGGTCGGGGTGGGCACGCGCCAACTGGAGTGCCTGTTCGGCCGTCATTTCGGCAAGACACCGCAGCGTTACTATCTGGAGCTGCGGCTGGAACAGGCGCGCGAAATGCTGATCTATTCCGCCCGTTCAATTATCGATATTGCCGTCTCGGTGGGTTTTAGCTCCACCTCCCATTTCGCCGGCTGGTTTCGCCGCATCTTCGGCGTGCTCCCCTCGGATATGCGCCAGGAGCGGCGGGCGAAACTCGGCTGAAGGGGAGATGCGCCTTGCGCCGGCGGGTGTGGACCGTCGTTGATTGACGGCGGGTGCTAACTCAGGCCGTGGGAGGCGCGGGTCTTATTTCAAGCGGCGGAGTTAATCCGCAGGCATGACGCCGTTCAGGTAGTGGGCGTGCCGGCTGTCGGCCGGCCACGGATGCTGCCGGCGTCAGCCCGCCAAACTTTGACGGTCCAGCGTGGCGCTGAGCGTGAACGCGCCCGCCACCGGCGCGCTGGCCAGTGTGCCGCCGTCCGGGCCGCCGATACGGCTTTGGCCGATATAGGCGAACGGGCCATCGCCGTCGCCGCGGTTGGCGATGGCGATATAACAGCCATTTTCGTAAGCCCGCGCCGGCACCACATGGCGCGGCACCACGTCATAACCGTGGGTGGTCGCGCTGATACACAATAAACAATCCATGCCGGCTAGCGCCTGGGCGCGGACCAGCTCCGGGAAATCCAGGTCATAGCAAATTGCCATCCCGAAACGGAAGCCGTGTAATTGAAAGCCCACTAGCCTGTCGCCGGGACGGAATAAGGCCTGTTCATAACCCGACCAGAGGTGGATTTTGCGGTAGTTGGCGCAAACGTTGCCCTGTGCATCGATCGCCATCATGGCGTTATAGCGCTCATCGCCGCATTTTTCCGCATAACCAAACGCCAGCGCCTGACGACGTCCACGCGCTAGCGCCGCTAACCGGCGCAGCGTTTTTCCCGACTGCGGCAGCGACATACGCCGCACGGCATCCTGGTGTTGATAACAGCACAGCGCCAGTTCCGGCAATAGCAGCAAATCCGCCTTCGGCGCCGCGGCCAGCGCGCCGTCCAGCCAGTCGGGAACGGCGGCGATCTCCGCCGGTGCGTCGGCGGTAAGCAGGCTGTGAATTTCCAGCCGGGCCAGCCAGTCGCCGTGATGAAAACCGGCGCTGCGCCAGGTTTCGGAACGGGCGCTGGCGGGGTTCGTGAGCATTGACGCGATAGATCTCGCGGCCCAGCGCCTCAAGGCGAAGTCCGGTCTCCGCCAATTCTACTGCGCCAAGATTACGCACAACCTCAAGTGTCGTTTCGCCGTCCTCCATATCCCGGATCACCCGTTGGCGGCCGCGGGCCGGCGCGACCAGAACCCGCGCCGGGACCGGCGGCGGAGACCAGGGGTCCCCCAGCGCCGGCGGCGGGCAGGTCGCGGCGTCGGGATCGCGCAGCGGCAGTATTACGCTGCCGCTTTGCACCGTCAGGACAGAACGTACCGGCAGCGGCGCGGCCAGCGGCCAGTAACAGGTGGAGAGCGCAACGCGCAGGCGATAGCCCACCGGCAGGACAAACACCGCCGCTTTAAGCATGACGTTGACCTCATAATATTGTCCCGGTACCAGCGGTTCTGCGCGATCAAAGCCGTTGCGCGCCGCGAGATTCAATAAACCATAGCTCACGCGAATGGCTGTGCCGTCCGGCGCCACGACATTCAGGCGCACTGCCAGCATCGCCAGGGGGTTATCCGAGCACAGCTCAAGCCGCACCTCGGCCCGATCGAGAAGCTGTAGCGCTGTTTCCACGGCAGGCCCATCAAAGCATAGGAAGCCGCCGTCATCCTCGCGCTGGTCCCCCGGCATATCCGGTCCCCAGCCGTAAGGGCACCACTCCCCTGACGCCAGTCCCGTGGTGGCGGGGGAACTCAGGGTTGCGGTAAATTGCGCCGGCGTGTCCTGCAGCCGACCGGGCGCCAGATGCAACGTGCGCGCCCGGACGTCGGCGGAGGGCCAGCAGCGTTCCGCCGCCCAATGACCCTGACGCTGCGCATATCGGGCGCGGGGCGGCTCCGGCCGTTGTTGCCAATAGGTCAGCATCGATTCGGCCATAATGCCGATCTCTCGCCCTTTTAGCCACTGATCGAACCAGCGCTGGACATAGCCGATAAAATCGATGCGCGGCCCCGGCGTGGCAATGTGGGGAAAAGTGCCCCCACGGGCCGATCAGCCCTTTGCGCGGGCCGCGCAGGTTCTCCAGCAGGCGCAGTACGGTGTTGGTATAGCCCTCGGCCCAACCGCCGACCGCCAGCACCGGCACGGTAATGCGGCCGTAATCCTCGCATACCGAACCGCTGCACCAGTAGTCGTCCCGTTGGGGATGCTGCATCCAGCGTGCTGCGGGCGGCAGATCCATTGCATTGAGCCGCGCCAGCTACATTGCTTTCCAGCGGTCGCCAACGATGGCAGGATCCGGCGGCGTCGGCGTCCAGGTAAACAGGGTGGCGCCATATTGCAGATTGTCGTTGAGCAGGGCGCCGCCCATATAATGCATATCGTCGGCGTAGCGGTCGTCGGTGGAGCAGGCGGTGACTATCGCTTTGAGCGCCGGCGGCCGCAGGGCGGCGATTTGCAGCGCGTTAAAACCGCTCCAGGAGATGCCTATCAACCCTACGCTGCCGCTGCACCAGCCCTGCGCGGCAATCCAGGCGATGACTTCACAGGCGTCGCGCCACTCCTGCGGCGTATATTCGTCGTTCATCAGCCCGTCGGAGTCGCCGGCGCCGCGCATGTCGACGCGTATGGCGGCATAGCCGCAGCCGGCCAGACCGGGATGCAGCACGGCATCATCTCCGCGGTGCCGGGCGCGGCGGCGGTAGGGTAAATACTCCAGAATGGCGGGCACCGGCAAATTTTCGTCCGGTAACCACAGGCGGGCGGCCAGACGGCAACCGTCCGAGAGGGGGATCCAGACCGTTTCGATTATCCGCATGGCACACCGCTCCTGACGATACAAACGTTGGCTCTATCTTTGCACAGTGCGCTACGGAAACCATCCGGTTTACGACCCGTTTAGCGCGAAAAGCGACCTAAGGGCAAAAAGGGACGAGTGCCGTTGCTGTATCGGGCCCAGAGGCGGGCGGCGCCCCTCCCCCCTCGGCCACGCCTCACGCTACGCCCGTTGCTAGGCGGTTCAACGGGCGAGTGAAACGTGTCGCCGACGGGTTGGCGCTGGTCTCCGGTAGCCGACGTAGCGTAGAGCGCGCCATCGGTCGGCGCCAGCGCCGTGAACACAGTGCACGATGCCGGTCGCTGCCGGCGCGAGGCGCAATGATTACTTCAGCTGTAAATAATAGACGGTGGTCGCTGTCAAACGGCCGTCGGGATACAGCGCGTAATCGGGAATGACGCCCGCGCGCCGCCAGCCAAGGCGCGTATAAAGTCGTTCAGCGGCGCTGCCGGTGGCGGTATCCAGCACCAGCAGCGTCTTGCCTGCCTGCGCCGCCCGCATCAATGCCTCGCCCACGCCCAAGCGACGCGCCCCGCGGTGTACCAGCAGTTTGATAATGTCGCCGCGGTGCGGCTGATTATCCAGCGGTGCCAGTACCATCTGCACCGTGCCGATAATCTTTCCGCCGGCATCACGCGCCACCAACAGACCGTGGTCGCCGCTGGCCGCCAACGCCGTTTTCCGGCGCCAGAACTCCTCGGCGCGCGCCTCGGGAAGCGGCAACATAAAACCGACCGACGCGCCCCCTTCCACGCAGTCAATTAACAGCGCGATCAGGTCCGTCAAATCCGCCTGGCTAATGTCTGCACCCAGCGGCCCATCGAGCGCGGCATCGTTGGACCGGGCCTGCTGGCGCCGTTGGCCGACGCGGTATGCGACTATGTGATGTCGACGGGTAAAGTCCACGTCGACGACACGCCGGTGGACGTGCTGCAACCGGGCAAAGGCAAGCCTAAAACCGGCCGGCTATGGGTCTATGTGCGTGACGACCGGAATGCCGGTTCGACACTGCCGCCCGCAGTGTGGTTCGAAAGTTCGGTGGCGCTGAGCGTGAGCATTTCTATCGGGCTTTGGGGGGACGTGAACCGTTCAAGCCCCCGCTCCTGCAGGGGATTAAACGCCACGATGGTGGCGCCGCGTTTGGCCACCTCGCGCAGGGTGGCTAGCATGCGCGGATGATTAGTACCGGGATTATGGCCGATGCACATGACCAGATCGCAATGCTCGAAATCCTCAAGGGTTACGGTGCCTTTACCCACGCCGATGGATGCCGGCAAACCCATGCTGGTGGGTTCATGGCACACATTGGAATAATATGGAAAATTATTGGTGCCGTATTCGCGGGAAAACAGCTGATAAAGGAATGCCGCCTCGTTGGATGTGCGTCCGGACGTGTAAAACTCCACACAATTAGGGTCCGTGTAACGCCGCAGCGCCGCGCCTATTTCGCAAAAAGCTACGTCCCATTCGACAGGCCGATAAGTATCCGTGGCGGCATCGTATTTCATCGGCTGGGTCAGCCGCCCTTCCCCTTCCAAATCGAAATCATGGTGCTGCCAAAGTTCGCTTACGGTATGGGCGGCGAAAAAGTCCGGCGTGGCCCGCTTGCCTGTGGCTTCCCAACTGACCGCTTTGGCGCCGTTTTCGCAAAATTCAAAAGACGAGGTATGCAGCGGATCCGGCCACGCACAGCCGGGGCAGTCGAATCCCTGTGATTGGTTAACTTTAAACAGGGCAATAATATCCTGGTTCACCGACATTTGGCCACGAATGGCGTCGGCCACCGCTTTTAATGCGCCCCATCCGCCGGCGGAGCCGCCATAAGGCGCAATCCCGATCGTGCTATTTTTCTGTTTCATTTTTACCCCATTTATAACGATGTCTCAGGCATAATGCCCTTATAAGTATAGGTTATAGCCGCACGCGCGGCGCCGGGCGGTCGCGGAGACAATAGGTCATTAACCAGATAGAAGGGGACATCATGACGGTAAACAGGTGCGACTGGCACCATAGCGAGGTGAGCGCGCCGGTACTTTATCAGTTGCTGTCTTTGCGCAGCGCGGTATTCGTACTCGAACAACAGTGTCTGTACGCGGATATGGATGGCCTGGATATGCAGGGCGACAATCGTCATATTGCCGGCTTTGACGAGGCAGGACTGGTGGCGTGCGCCCGTTTGCTGGTGCAGCGAGACGCGGTGAGTATCGGACGGGTGGTCATTGCACCCCGGGCGCGTGGCCTGGGCCTGTGGGCACGGCTAATGCATCAGGCGCTGGCGTCAGGCGCCGCGCGATGGCTGGAGAAACCGGTAACCCTCTCCGCCCAGGCGCATTTGCAGGCTTTTTACCGCGCTCTGGGATTTGCGGCGGTGACGGACATTTACGATGAAGATGGCATTCACCATATCGGCATGCGTCGCCCGTCGCCGTGCGCCCGAAAGGAGTAAGCGACGCGTTGCCGTTATTTGCCCATTAGTTCTACTGCGACAAACTCATTTCGGCGGTAATGCCGGGGCCGAAGCCGGCGATAATCGCCTTGCCGCCGCGGGTGAAAATGCCTTTTTCATGCATGCGGCGATAGGCCTCGAACACCACCGAACTGGCGATATTGCCGCAATTGACCAGCGTGTCACGGCTGAAAGAAAATTGCTGCAAATCGACCCGAAGATACTTGGCGAGATCGTCGAGAATACGCGGGCCGCCGGCGTGGATGATGTAATAGGCCAGGTTTTCTATATCCCAGCCGTGCTCGCAGGTCATCTGACGCATCACGGGCGCCAGCGGTTTCATGGTACCCGGTACGCGCTTGTCCAGACGGAAATGAAAACCGGTATCTTTAACCTGATAGCGGATCCATTCATCGGTGTCGGGGATCAGATAACTGACGTTGAGCTCCAGCGAGAGCCCAGCTCCGGGTTCAGCGGTGACGACCGCTGCGCTGATGGCATCGCCGAATAGCCCGTCGGAGAGCAGGCTGCCGACATCGCCATCGGTGGGCTGATAGCTCAGGGAGCAAAACTCACAGCTAATAATCAGTACGTTACTGCCGGGATGTGCCAAAACATAATCATGTGCCCGGTTGATGGCGCCGCCGCCGGCGGCACAGCCTAATTGGGCGATAGGCAATTGCATAGTGTTATCCGGTAGTCCCATATGGTTAATAAGCCAGGCGGTCAGCGACGGCATCAAAAAACCCGAGCAGGAGACATAGATAATCGCGGCGATTTGGCTGGCGCTGACGGAAGCATTGTTTAGTGCTTCTTCAACCACGCCGGGTACCAAGCGTTTTGACTCATATTCAAATACCGTATTCCGATAGCCGAATCCAGGATGCAGCGTGGCGAGCTCGATGGGCTGTATAATATGTCTTTTCATAACACCGGTATTAATAATCAATTCGATCTATTTTTCTAAATTCGGATTGTCTTTAAAGTTTGTCCTGGCTAAATTAATCGTGTCTTGCTGGCTAATGATGTATTCCGGCAAATAAACCGCAGGTTTGTGTAGAGTGGGCATATTTAATAGTCTCCATAAGAGATTGAATAAATTGAGGTTATCAAGCCGATCGATTACCCTTGTCCGCCGTCATCTTGTTAAGCTAGCCGGAAGTTATCAATGTGCTCTGACAGCAGTATTAATTTTCCTGCTGGATTGTTCAGAGAAAATTTACTGGTTTATAAATGGGTTAATTATGGTATTTGCGGTTTTCACTACCGGGTGAGTAAGCAGAGAAATATATGTTTAAGCCTGTAGCTATTGCAGAAATAAATAACGGCTCTATTTAACTCTCTATCTCCTTTCTTAAAGCGCACGGCAAATTGCGCCGGTAAACGTCTTTATGGCTAGGGGATGCTCAACCTGCCGGCAATCACCCTTGTAATATCGCGCAAAAGGGGGGGCGCCATGAACATTTCCTGCAATTTCGGCCTAGCGCCATCGCTTAAATTGCCAGTAAGAACAGCGACATGGCGATAGGAGGTAAGCATGTTACAACGAGTTTTCCCATCGGGGCCCGGTGCGGTGTCCTGGGCACGTTCTTACGCCGCGAGGCATCAGGCAACGTCTGCCCTGGCGGCGCGCCTCACGGCCGCTGAGCGCGCGCCAGCCACGGCCGCTACCGCGGCAAATCAGGTCAGCGCCGGCGATGCAACATGGGCGCGGCGGTGAGGAGTATATCACCTGCGGCGTCCTGCCGCAGGAGGGTGATTACCTGTTAGCGCAGATAGCCGGCGATGTTTATGCTAAACATTCCGCCCTACCGCCGGGCGCCTTTCGCCGCTTTACCCCGCACGATTTGCGCCGATACGGTCTCGATAAGGCGATGCTGCGCGACAAACGTTCAGGCTTTCAGGCCAATTTCTGGCAACGGCAGGCAGGTGGTGCTGGCCTTTGCCGGCACCAATGGTTTCAACGATTGGCTGACCAATCTACGGGCGTCGCTGGGCTACCGGGATGCGCAGTATCAAGCGTCGGTGGCGCTGGCGCGGCAGGCCAGACACTGTTTTGGCGACAAAGTGCTTTTCACCGGCCATTCTCTCGGCGGTTCGCTTGCCGCCATCGCCGCTGTGGCGACCGGTTCGATGGCGGTGACATTTAATCCGGCGGACGTGGCTGAAAAAACCCTAAGCCGCTATGGTGCGTCGCCAGCCAGGGCGAAACGACGGGCGGCGAGCGGGAGTATCTGCTGTTACAGCGGACAATATGAATCCGCTGCATTGCGTGCAGCGCTGGTTGCCGCCGCTACCCGAGGTGCCAGGGCATCGGATTACGCTTTGGCCGCCGGCGCATCTTGCCGGCAACGTTCCGCCGTTGCAGGCATTAGTCTCTTTCTGGCAGGCCCACGGCATCAAGGACGTTATCGCGGCAATGGCCCGCGTGATTAAGCCCGCCGTCAACGGTGCCAAACCGTGAAGGTTAAGGCGCAATTAGCGGCGTGTTAGCGCCACCCATGCGATATCCACGGCGCGGTGTTGGCCGCTAGCTGAGAAGACGGTCGGGGCGGAAGGGGGCTAATACCGACGCCGTCTGGCCTGTCATCATCTCCCGCGCCGCCAATGTCGCCAGCAGCGCCGCCAGCGTCACGCCGCTATGGGTGACCAGAAAGTAATAGCCCGTTAACCCCGGTACCGGACCGACCGCGGGCAAGCCATCCTTCGGCAGTGCGCGAATGCCGGTGGTGACCTGATAATCCGTAAGACCGCGTAATCCAGGTAACAGCCGGGCTGCTTCCCGCAATAGCTCGGCTGCCGCTTGATCCCGCGCGGCGGGAGATTCGGTCAATGCCCAGGATACCTCTAAGTCGTTAGGGCAGATCAGACTGTGGCCCGGACCGTCGGGGCGGACATCGAATGTCGGGGTGATAAGAACGTGGCGGACCGGTGCTGCGGCGGATGGCACCCGCACCAGCAGGCCCGCGGTGGGGGCCTGCGGCAGAGCGAGATCCGGCTGGAAAGGCTGGCTATCGGCCCAGCGGCCGCAACAGTTCACCACCAGATCGGCGTTAAGCGCCCGGCCGTTGGCCAAGGTGACCCCGGTGACACGATTGTTTTTACGGATGATGCCGGCGACGGCAGTGGCGGTGGATACGCTACCGCCGCCAGCGATAACTTCATCCAGCAGGGTATTGATATACAGCCGCGTATCCAGCCAACCCTCTCGTTCACACCACAATATCGGCGTGGCCGGCACGGCGTCGCGCGCCAGCGCCGGTTCCCGCACCAGTAAGGCCCCTTTGTCCAGCCAACGGACGGGATACCCCCACGCCCTCAATTGCCGCGCCTGTGCCGCCAGCGCGGCCGCGTCGTGCGGATGACGGAATTCTGCGCTGCCGGTCAAGTGCAGCCAGCGGCGGTGGGGAAAGCGCGCCTGGAGCGCCTGATGCGCGTCAATGCCGGCGTTATTTAATTGCTGATAGTCGCACGGCGGTTTACCGTGGGCGTTGACCCAGGCGAAAGACGTGCCGGAGGTGCCGCTGACCCGTTCGCCGGCGTCAAGGACGGTCACTCTGGCACCGAGATTGACGGTTTCAAACGCCAGTGACGCGCCGATCATGCCGGCGCCGATAATGATGATTTTCATCCGCTTTGCCTGCTGATTTTCCGCCGGGCTCTGTCGGTACTGCGCCGACGTCGGCGAAAATTAAGGGGGTAGATAATTTACAGGTTAATGATTGGGGCTGCGGGACGCAAGAGCGCCAGCCGGGGTAGCGGGCGGCAAACGGGCCCGCAGACCGCAGGCGGCGCGCAACGCCACCGGCGGGAGACGCTTAATGAGGCAACATCGTGCTCATTATGATTGATGTAATGATCCCCGTAGCGGCGGCGATCAGCACATAATTGCCGTCGATGTAAGCCCAATGTTCTCCCTGAGGTGGCGCCTGTAGGCCGCGCGCATGCCAATCGTAAACGCGGAAATCATCGCCGCGAAAATGCTCGGGAGCGGGATGGCCACGGCGGAAATCATGGCCGTTCCAGGCAAAATGATCCCGTTCGCCGCCGGGTCTGCCCGGGCCCCCGTGCGGGCCACCCTCATGGCCGCGGCCGCCACCCGGGCCGCCGGCATGTTCACCGCCGTGTCCACCTGGACCGCCCTGCCCGCCATGGCCCTGTTGCCACTGCTGCTGAGATGGCTGTCCGTGTGGGCCGTCGGCCCAGGAAAACGCGGAGAAACAACTGCTGGCCGCGAAAATCGTCATAACCAGTGCAAGGGTGGTCTTTTTCATCATAGCTTCCTCATTAAACGACTGCCGGGTACTGCCTGTTACTGACTAATATGGGATACGCGTTGGCGGTATTAAATAACGAAATGTCTTAAAAGCTGAAATTTGACCCAGCTTTACTTGGTTTAGTAAATTCTAAACATATGTAACAGGAAAAACGCATTTTGGCGGATTGCTACCGCGGTGAGAGGGAATATGTCCCGATACCGGCGTGGCGATTCATTATTCGGCGCTTAATGGCTAGAGTATGGAAAGGGTATCTTACCCGCGAGCTAAAACACAAGGGCGCTGTACGTTAATGAAATGGCGTAAACAATTAAAGCGTCTCTAAACTCATCGCCGCGTCCATTAGTGGGACGCTTTAGCCAGACGAGCGGCGTTCACACCCACCATCGCGCGTCTATTATCGCCCTATGATCTGCCAATAATAAGGTTAACGTTTCCCGTTACAAGGCACCGCGACATTATTCCCCGGTGACGGAATAGGTTAATTGATTACCCCAATATCTTAATCGACGTTACGCCGTTCGTTATTATGGCAGCAGGCGTGCCGTAGAATCTGGGCGATAACCGTTAGCGCGGACGAGAGCAGCAGCGCTACGCCATGTCCGACCGAAAAACTATGTGAGATGATGCGTTTGGCTTTGGGCAACGGCAACGTTATGAAATATGTCAAAGCGGGTTCGCACACTATGTCCGCTACCGCCCAAAGAAAAAAACCGACGGCGTCGAGATTGAGCTGCCGCGCTGCGCTCAGGGAAAAATAATGCCCTAGGCGGTAAATATTAAATAACCGGTGAAGGGCGCACATACCGAAGGCTAGCGACAGTAATGGGAGGGTCGTGACTATCATGCCTAACGTCATTTGTCCGATGTTCGTAAGTATTATTACCGGGTTGGTAATAACTCTCTGGGTCACAAATAGACTCAGTTCATAGGTATTAAGCATAATGTCGGGTATATACCAGCTTAAGATGTTAATGATAATCATTAGTAGCGTTATCAGCATGGAAATTTTTGACATAATACAGCCGTAATAGATGATGGATTGATGTTTTTCATCGTTATTCATGGTGGTTATACGCTGTGCGGAAGAGATAAAATATCTTAGCGGTTTCTTGATTAATTGTTGATATGGATAATTACTAAGGGGCGTTTCTTGTTATTTTTATAGCAACATCAAATGTCGGTTCATCGCGCGCGGACGGTTTTTTATTGCTCAGGAAATGGCGGTAATACGACATGACCCACGCCCGCCGCGTCGGTCATTCCCTCCTCAATCGAACGTAAGCGCCCCGTGGAGGACGTCTTGAATTATTGGTGGGTTTGTTGTATGAGACAGTAGACCTACGTTACACGCTTATGCTCATTGTATTTTCACATTGTATTGATTTTAATAACTTTTATTTCCATCCCGGTTTGAG
>NZ_JBLKSS010000046.1:0-18461 GCF_047607725.1 Sodalis sp. (in: enterobacteria)
GTCCAGCGGGAAATTGGGACGACGTCTTGAGGGTTTTGGTGGGGTTTGTTTCATGAATTGCGCCCATTAAAAAAATAATGGACATCATCTTCAATAACTTGATGGGGAATTAACAGACGGCGCTGGGCGTACGCTTACCCGGTTACTGGCTAAACAACGACATCGATTGCATGGCGGTAAACGTGCTGTAGGCGGCCTGCAGCGCGACCTGTTGCTGGCTGTAGTCGAAGATCGCTTGATACCAGTCCACGTCCACCAGCGCGCTGATATTATCGCTGATAAGCGTGCTACGGGCTGGTGCCGAGGCTGTCCAGATTGTCCAGCTCGTTAAGCTTGCTGCCCACCGAACTTTGCACCGCCAGCGAATTGGACAGACCGCGGCTGGCCTTACCGATGGCGGCGGTGTAGTCATCGGTGACGGTGCTGTCGGCATCCTGCTGGGGCGTGGTCAGCGCCTTAAGGACGATATCCAACGTATTGAAAATATTGCTTTCGCTGTCGCAGCCGTCCGGCTCGGTGGTATAGCCGGCCGTGAGGCTCATGAACACCGCCGAGCCGGTATCGCCAACGGTCATGCTGCGGCTGGCGTCGACCTGCTGCGTCATAGCATGGCCGCCGCCGCTGTAACTGACGCTGCCGTCCTCCGCTTCGACAAAGGGCGCACTATTGGTTTTATACCCAGCGAACAGGTAGTTGCCGTTACCGTCCTGGCTATTGGCCAGGTTCAGTAGCTGAGCTTTATACGACTGTAGCTGGGTCGCCAGCGACTGCCGGTCCTGATCGCTCAAGGTACTGTCGCCCGCCTGCACCAGCAGCGTCTGTGTGCTTTGAATGACGTCGGTGACCTGCTCCAGCACCGTGGTTTCCGCCGACAGACTGTTGGTGGCGCTGGTGCGCGCCGCGCTGTATTGGCTATTGAGGGCCTGGCTTTGGCCCAGTTTGATAGCCTGGGACGCGGCGATAGGATCGTCGGAGGGCACATTGACCCGTTTGCCGGTCGCCAACTGCTGCCCGGTATTCTCCCATTTGCTGTAGGACTCGCTGATAGCGTCTAAATTACGCTGGTAAATCATACTGGTGCTCAGGCGCATGGTTATTTCCCCTTACGGCATGAAAAACGGGCAGCGATGGCGTTAGCCAAGCGTCGATAATAAAGCGTCGAAAATGGTACCGGTGGTGGTCATGACCTTGGAATTGGCCTGGTAGTACTGCTGATAGCGCTGCAGATCCACATACTCCTCATCCAAATTGACGCCGGAAATCGACTGCTGCTTTTCGGTCAGCTGGCTTACCATACTGGCCTGCGTTTCGGAGGTGATCTTGGCATTGCTGGTCTGGGTGCCGACTTTACTGACCAGCGACGCATAGGCGGTCGACAGGGTGGCGCTTCCGCCTACCAGTTTGGTGTTTTGCAATGCCAGCAGCGCTTCGGCATTGCGATTATCGCCGTCGCCGCTCTCGTCGTCCGCCTGACCCGCGGCGATAAGGGCGGGATCGGTGATAGCGACGCTCAGGCCCTGAATAACGTTAGACACCGTTTTTAATTGATAACTGTCGTTGACACTCGGAGTGCCGCTCACAGAAAGGCTCAAGCCCTCGAAGCTCAGAACGGTGGCGTCGGTCGCGGAGGTATAGGCCACGTTGGCGCCGTCGCTATTGCGGGTAATTTGCCAGCCGTCCGCGGTATATTTGGCCGTGTAGCCGCTGGCTTTGACCGCCGTACTGTCGGTAAACACCACGCTCAGCACCGCGCTGCCGCTATTGCGGGTGTTGTTCACCACCGTTGGACTGCCGAGGGTGAAGAAATCGCCGCCGGCATCGCCATTCAGATCTACCCCGGCCTGATGCTGCTGGTTGAAGCTGTCGGCGAACGCCAGCGCGATTTGCCCCAGTTGATTGCGGGCATCGGCCAACGCGCCATCGCGAAAGCTCAGCATACCGCCCAGGCTACCGCCCGTGAGCATCGCAGGGTCGATCTGGCTCAGGGTGCCATTGCCGCGATCGTAGGCCAGCGCCATTTGCGACGCATCGGCCGAGGATGGCACCACCTCTAATGAATAGGCGCTGCTGCCCTGCACCAGGGTCAGGCCGCTACCGATAGTCAGGCTGAGGGTGCTGTCGTCTTGCACCGTCACATTGACGCCGACCAGTTGATTGAGCGAGTTGACCAGTTGGTCGCGCTGATCCAGCAGCGCATTGGACTCTGAACCGGTGCCCTGACGGGCTATCTGGGCATTAAGATTGGCAATCTGTTTCGCGTAGGTGCTGATTTGGTCGGCGGTGGCGGACAGCTGGCTGTCGATCGCGCTATCCATATCGCGTAGGGCATTGTCCAGGCTGCTGAACTGGCTAACCAGATTCTGGCCGCTGCCGATCACCGTCTGACGCGCCGCGCTATCACTGGTGGCCGAGGACAATGCCTGCAGGGAGGCGAAAAAGGTGCTTATCTGGGTGGATAAGTCCGTATCCGAATCTGACAGCAGGTTATCAATCTGGCTGATGTTATCCGAATAAGTGCTGGCCATTGCGGCGGAGGTGGACGCAGCGCGCAGTTGCCCCACCACCAGCGAGTCATAGGCGCGGCTGATGCCGGTGACGGTGACGCCGTTTCCCAGCGCCCCGCTTTGCTGAGCCTCGCTCAGCGTCACCCGCTGCAAATTATAGCCGTCGACATAGGCGTTACTAATATTGTTTGAGGTCGTGGCCAACGCTATCTGTGCGGCTTTTAATCCGGAGGAAGCGATATTGTATAATGGGCTGGACATGTCATTTCCTTTATTCCGGGTATCTGAATAAAAAACCGGCGAATCATTACGGCAATTAAAAAAATAACGGCGCTAAGGGGCAAAACTTTAGAGCGCGTAAAAAAAAAATTCGCAGGGCGTTATTAAAAGAGCGAGTTTAAATCATGGGTATAGGCTTTTACCGACCGGTGGATGGTATCTTTCAATTGGCCGATAATCTGTACCAGTTTTTCCCCGTAGCCGGGGTCGGTGGCGTAGCCGGCGCGCTGTAGCGCATAGGCCCCCTCTTCGGGGTGTTTGGCGTTCACTACCTCGCGATAGCGGGGATTGGTGGTGAGCAACTGAATATAATCTTCAATAGCCGCCAAATAAGAATCGTACACTTTAAAAACGTTGGGGAACTTTCACCGCCTGGCCGTTTTCATATTCCGTGGTCATCACGGTGGTCGACGCACCCTGTCAATCGTTGGTGGCTTTAATCCCGAACAGGTTATGGCTGGGTTTTCCGTCGGCGGTGGGGATTTCACGCTTACCCCAGCCGGATTCCAGCGCCGCCTGCGCCAAAATCAAATGATGGGATATGCCGCGGCGAGCGCCGGCGATCATCGCCGGAATAGCGAGCCGGTCGGTGAAGCTGCCGCCGCCGGGGGATGCCGTTGCCGCGGGCGCCGCCTCCTGCCGCGCCGTACCGCGCCGCAGCATTTCCCCCAGCAGCGCGGGGGGCATATAGGCGCCAGCGCCGGGGGCCAGGGCGGGCAGTCCGCACTGAGCGGTAGGCGTGCCGTCCGGTGTAGCCGCACCGCCCTGGGCGGGGCTCAGTTGCTTCACCATCATATCCGCCAGCCCCAGCCCTTTGGCGGAGAGCTGCTGGGCTATCTGCTGATCGTACAGGCTGGTGTAGCGCTGCGTTTGGTGGTTATCCAGCAGCCCCTCTTGGGGCAGCGCATCGCGCATGCTTTTCAGCATCATCTGTACGAACAGGCCCTCGACCTGTTTCGCCACCGCTTTCAGGGCCTGCGGCGATTGCGCCGCCGCCTGCTGATGCAGTTTATTCAGCGCATTGGCGTCATAGGCGGGGGACAGATCCATGCTCTCCATCAGCGGCATCAGATGATCTCCAGTTCGGCCTGCAGGCAGCCCGTGCTTTTCATCGCCTGTAAAATCGACATCAGGTCGTTCGGCGTCGCGCCCAGGGCGTTCATTGCGCGGATAACATTGTTGAGGCTGGCGCGGGATTCGACTTTTTGCAGCGATCCGCCGTTTTGCCGCACGGAAATCTGGGTCTGCGGTGTGACAACAGTATTGCCGTTGGTAAAGGGCGTATCTGGCTGGCTTACGTTCAGTTGGCTGTCCACCACCACGGACAGGTTACCCTGTGCCACCGCGCAATTATCCAGGCTGACATTCCTGTTCATGACCACTGACCCGGTGAGTGAATTGATGATCACCTTGGCATCCATCTGGCCGACGGCGATATCGATATCCTGGATTTGCGCCAGAAAGCGGACCTGCGCGCTATTGTCGGCGGGCAAACTGACTTCGACAGTGCGGGCATCCAGCGCCCGGGCGACGCCTATGCCGTTAAAGCGATTGATCGCGTCGCTGATGCGCTGGGACAAACTGAAGTTTTCCGCCTTAAGCTGCAGCGATAATAGCGGAGTGGGGCCGAAGGTGCTGGGTAATTCCCGTTCAATCACCGCGCCATTATTAATCCGTCCCCCCGACAGTTGGTTAATCTGCACCCGGCTGCTGCCGGCGCGGGCGCCCGCGCCGCCCACCAGCAGGTTGCCCTGCGCCAGCGCATAAACCTGACCGTCCGCGCCTTTAAGCGGCGTCATCAACAGCGTGCCGCCGCGCAGGCTTTTGGCCGAGCCCATCGACGACGACACCACGTCGATCGTCTGGCCGGCGCGGGCAAATGCCGGATAACTCCCGGTCACCATCACCGCCGCGACGTTTTTCAATTGCATGTTGGTACCGCTCGGCACGGTGATTCCCAACTGCGATAACATATTCTTTAGACTTTGGGTGGTAAACGGCGTTTAGGTGGTCTGATCGCCGGTGCCGTCCAGGCCCACGACCAGGCCATAGCCGATAAGCGGGTTGTCCCGCACGCCCTGTATATCCACCAAATCCCGCAGGCGTTCGGCGGCAGCGGGCGCGCCAAGCAGCAAGAGAAGCAGCGCGGCGGCGGCAAACAGTCCACTGCTGCGGGCGGCGGTCTGGTTCCTGGTCATGATGGCCTCTAATAAGAGAGTACATTCAGGAAAAAGCGCTGCAGCCAGCCCATTTCCTGCGCTTCGTTGATATAACCTTTGCCCACATATTCGATGCGGGCGTCCGCCACCTGCGTGGACACCACCGCGTTATCACCATTGATGGTGCGTGGGTTGACGACGCCTGAGAAACGAATGTATTCGGTGCCCTGGTTGATAGCGATCTGCTTTTCGCCCACCACTTTCAGGTTGCCGTTGGCCAGGACTTCCGCCACCGTCACGGTCATGGTGCCGGTAAAGGTATTTTTCGCCGAGGCGCCGCCCTTGCCGTCAAAATCGTTGCTGCCTTTGGCATCCAGGTCTGCTTTCTGGTTGCCAATCAGCCCGTTAAGCATTTTCGGCACCGTGGCGAACTCCAGCGTATTGCTTCCCTCGCGCGCGGCGTTGGCCGAAGAGCTTTTGCTGGCGCTGACGTTCTCCTGCAGGGTGATCGTCAGAATATCGCCCACGTTGCGCGGGAGCCGGCTGAGCGGAGGTCAGTCCCTCCACCAAATCTTTATGGGGCAGGTAAGCACCGCCCGCCAGGCACAGGGCGCTCGCGTTGGCCGGCGGCCGAACGCAGATGTTAAATTCATTGCCATCACCGATGGGGTGTCCCGATCCGAACGTTTATCACCGGACCGGCGAGGGCTGTAATAGTGGCGGTGATAGCCACAGCGACAGCCATCGCGATAGCGGCAACGAGGTTAAACGCCAGAAACCGGAAGCTCGAAGCCCCGAGCTAAAAACAAGCATTCTTGAGATAGGCATCCAATACCCGGTCTGGCGCGGGGAAGACCGCAGCCAGGCGCCAAAAGAAAGTAAGCGCCCCGTGGAGGACGTCTTGAATTATTGGTGGGTTTGTTGCATGGCCCGGTAAGAATATGTTCCTCTACGATGCCTAGTGAACCCGCATCCTATAAGGGACGGCTGTCAGATCATGGATAATCCGGCGATGATAGTGTCCACTTAAATTTTAATGGACACTATCACAAACTTCAGAACCACTAAGTTCATATCACTCAAACCGGGATGGAAATAAAAGTTATTAAAATCAATACAATGAGCATAAGCGTGCAACGTAGGTTTACTGTCTCATACAACAAACCCACCAATAATTCAAGACGTCTTCCACGGGGCGCTTACCGCGCGGTTACGGCAAAATAACGGGCCAGGGCGGCGCGCCGCCGCCGGACAACCGCTTCACGCCCGGCGACCGACAGCGCTTCGTCCGGCCCGTGCTAGTGCGTTGTGCGTTGTGCGTTGTGCGTTGTGCGTGGCATTGTGCCAAAACCGCTTTCCCCTGCCGCCGTCAGCGCGCTTATGCGCAGTGGCGTAGCGAAGGCGCTTTGCCTTGGCTCCCACCAGCGCCTTTCTGCGCCCCGGTGCGTCAAACTCTCATGACCCCGGCCACCGGCAGCCTGCTCTTTGCCCCGAGGCCCTTGGGCTCGTTTCTACAGGCGCGCCGTGCAGGCGCGGTCGCTCATTAACGCCGCTTATCGGGGATAAGATCATTCCATTTCAACCGTCGCCGGACGGCCGTTAAACTGCCCGCCACAATCGGCAATCGACGGGACGGCATATGTGGCGTTTTTTCTTACAAGGATTTTTTCTCGGCATGGCCCTGATTGTGCCCATCGGGCCGCAAAACGTGATGGTGATGAATCAGGGGATACGCCGGCAGTATTTTTTGCTGGCAGCCACGCTGTGCTTTATAAGCGATCTCTTACTTATCTGCGCGGGGGTGTTCGGCGGCGCGGCGCTCGTCACCCGTTCGCCGTGGCTATTGCTGGCTATCACGTTGGCCGGCGTTTTGTTCCTCGGCGGCTATGGCTTTTGCGCCTTGCGCAACGGCTGGCGCGGCGCGGTGGCGCAGGGCGATACCCGGGCGACCGCCGGCGGCAGCCGTCGTAGGGTGCTGTTGACCATTCTGGCGGTCACCTGGCTCAATCCCCATGTCTATCTGGATACGGTGGTGATCCTCGGCAGCGTCGCCGGCCAATTGGCCCCGGCAAATCGCGGCTGGTTTGCCGGCGGCACCATCAGCGCCTCCCTGGTCTGGTTTTACGGCCTGGCGCTTATTGCCGTACGGCTGGCGCCCTGGTTGATACAACCGCGCGTGCAGCGCGCTATTCAGTGGCTCGTGGGTATCGTGATGTGGTGCGTGGCGTTGCAGCTGCTTCATCAGGGCTGGCGTATGTTCAGAGCGTTGGCCGCTTTTTAGGCAATCAATGCCGCACCCACCTTATTCAGACTTATCCTATATTTTCGGCCCCAGACGACGGGATACGCTGGCAAACCGGTATAAACGTAACGGTAAAAAACTGCAAATAACATTGTCCCCCGGGGGAAAAGGGGGATGATATACTCAGTTACGTATCTTAATTAGCGAATCATATTCCCCGGGAGAAACCGTGAAGGTAAAAGCACTGGTATTAACCGCTATCGTAGGGCTGGGAGCCTCTATCATGCCGGCATTGGCGGCCGAGTTGCCGCAGGGGCCGCATGTCGTCACCTCGGGGACCTCTTCCGTCGATGTGACGCCGGATATTGCCACGCTATCTATCGAGGTGTCCATTTCCTCCAAAGACGCGGCGGATGCGAAAAAACAGGCGGATACCCGCGTTGCGCAATATTTCGACTTTTTGAAAAAGAACGGCATCGCCAGCAAAGACATCAATGCCGCCAATTTGCGTACCCAGCCGGAATATGACTATCTTAAAACCGGTGAATCGGTGCTGAAAGGCTATAAAGCGGTACGGCAAGTGCAGGTCACCCTGCATCAGCTGGATAAACTCAATGAACTGCTGGACAGTGCGCTAAAAGCCGGCTTGAATGAAATCCGCTCGGTGGATCTGGGCGTGGCGAATCCAGAGCAATATCGTGCCCAAGCCCGGCAGAAGGCGATAGATGATGCCACCTCCCAGGCGCGGGCGCTGGCGGAAGGCTTCCACGCCACGCTGGGTCCGGTTTACAGCATTCGCTACCATGTCGCCAATTACCAGCCGATGCCGGCGGTACGCATGTTCAAAGCCACTAGCGCTTCTGCCCAGGCCGATGCCGATCAAACCTACGCCCAGCAGTCGATTCATTTCGACGATCAGGTGGATGTGGTGTTTGAAATGAAGCCGCAGCCTTAACCTTTTTGCCGCGCGGCGGGACGGCGTTTACCGCGCGGTTCGGTAAGCGCTAAACGGGCGGTGCGGCGTTTCCCGTATGGGTCCGGCAAGCGCCAGGCGCGGCGCGGCCCGTTATCAATCCTGGCGCAGCACCTGATGACCGTGATCTAGCAAGGCGTCGGTCACTTTACGCATCATACGGCTTTCCGGCGCAAAACGGTGCCAGTACAGCATGCGGCGCTGGTACAACCCTGGCGTCAGATCGATAAGCTCCCGCTGCTCCAGTTCGCGCTCGATTTGCAAATGGGGAATCATGCAGCAGGTGGTGCCTTGACGCGCCAGTTGGACAAAGGCCTCCGAGGAATTAAAGATATGGCACGGCACGCTGCCGGGTGAGAGATCGAAATTTTGCTGCAGGAAAGTCTGGTGCATATCGTCGAGATGATCGAACGCCACCGCGGGTGCCTTGAGCAGGGCGCTGCGGGTCACGCCGTTGGGAAAGTAACGGGCGGCGAACGACGGCGACGCGACGAACAGATAATCAAGCGCCCCCAGGCGGTCCACCAGACAGCTCGGCAGCGGCTGAGGCTGGATACTGACCGCACCCACCACTTCGCCACGGCGCAGCCGCTTCTGGGTGCGGGTTTCGTCTTCCACCTGCATATTCAACCGGATGGGGGAATCGCTCAGCACCGGCTTAAGCGCCGGCAGCAGCCAAGTCGCGAGACTGTCGGCGTTGACCGCCAGCGACAGCAGCAGCGGGGTATCGCTGCCGGTATCGTTGCCCAGCCACTCTTCTTCCAGCAACTCCACCTGATGCAGCAACGCCAATAATTTCTGCCCTTGCTCGGTGGGACGGGGCGGGATGGTCCGCACCAGCAGCGGCTGGCCAAACAGGTTTTCTAACTGTTTTATACGCTGCGACACGGCCGACTGGGTAATACACAGTTTTTGCGCGGCGCGTTCAAAACCGCGCTCTCGTATTACGGCGTCAAGCGTCTGGAGCGTCCGATAATCCGGGCGTTTCATTCATCTTCTCCTGTCAGCATCATATCCCTGCACTATGCCATAGTTTTACACTATTGCGTGTGCAAAGTCTCGACCCTGCCGCACGGCCGTTCTTGGCCGAGGTTGTGGCAATATTCACGCCATTACCGCCAAGTTTGATTTATACTGGCCGCCACACAGGGTTGCACACGGGCAGAAATAGACCATGACGCAGGATGAACTGAAAAAAGCGGTGGGCTGGGCCGCGCTGAAATATGTCCGGCCCGGCACGATTGTAGGCGTGGGGACCGGCTCTACCGCGGCGCATTTTATTGACGCGCTGGGGTCCGTCAGTCATCAAATCGAGGGGGCGGTTTCCAGCTCCGAGGCGTCGTCCGCCAAATTAAAGAGCCTGGGTATTCCGCTATTCGACCTTAACGATGTCGACTCTCTGGACATCTATGTCGATGGCGCCGATGAGATTAACGGCAGCATGCAGATGATCAAAGGCGGCGCCGCCGCGCTGACCCGCGAAAAAATCATCGCCGCCGTCGCACGCAAGTTCATTTGTATCGCCGATGCCAGTAAGCTGGTGGACGTGCTCGGCACGTTTCCGCTTCCGGTCGAGGTGATCCCTATGGCCCGCGCTTGGGTCGCCCGCGAACTGGTGCGCCTGGGTGGTCAGCCGGTTTATCGCCAGGGCGTGGTGACCGATAACGGCAATATCATTCTGGATGTGCATAATCTGGCGATCCTGGATGCGGTGGTGCTTGAAGAGCAAATCAGTAACATCCCAGGGGTCGTCACCGTCGGCCTGTTTGCGCGCCGCGGCGCTGACGTGGCGCTTATCGGCAGCGAACAGAGCGTCAAAATCATCGGGTAAACCGAGGGTCGGCGCGCGGTCTACCTGGTCGCCGCCGATGTTAATAAAAAAACCGATAATATGTTTTATTTTTCCACCCTGAATTTAGTGATTAATTTCACATTTTTCACGCATGCCTGCCGGAAATCTTCGTTTAATCTCCCCTGCTAGACGATTTATCCATAACCCGCCCTTATGGCTGTGTCTTATGCTGCACCTCCTGCGCCTAAGTCGATTGCCGCACCGGTAAATTTTGTTATTTTGTCGGAGTGCAACGTGTCGCAGCCGCATCGTGAGCATCTTAAAGGGTCGGGAAATGGCAAAAGTATCGCTGGAAAAAGATAAGATTAAGTTTCTGTTGGTGGAAGGGGTACACCCTTCGGTGCTGGAAAATCTGCAACGCGCCGGTTACACCAATATTGAGTATCACAAAGGCGCATTGGACACCGAAACGCTGAAACACGCGATCCGCGACGCTCACTTTGTCGGCATTCGTTCCCGCACCCATCTGACGGAAGAGGTTTTCGCCGTGGCGGAGAAACTGGTGGCGGTGGGGTGTTTTTGTATCGACACCAATCAAGTGGATCTGCCGGCCGCGATGAAGCGTGGCGTCCCGGTCTTCAATGCGCCTTTCTCCAACACGCGTTCCGTGGCCGAAATGGTATTGGGGGAGATGCTGCTCATGATGCGCGGCATCCCGGAGGCTAACGCCCGGGCACACCGCGGTCAATGGAACAAACAGGCGCAGGGTAGCTACGAAGCGCGCGGTAAAAAACTGGGGATTGTCGACTATGGCCATATCGGTACCCAACTAAGCATTCTTGCGGAAAGCCTGGGCATGCAGGTCTTCTTCTATGATATCGAGAGCAAGCTGACGCTGGGTAATGCCCAGCAGGTCGCTACCCTGGCCAAACTGCTGGGGATGAGCGACGTGGTGAGTCTGCATGTGCTACGCTATCGACGCGCAACATGATGGGGAAAACCGAGCTCGCGCAAATGAAGGCCGGCGCGCTGTTGATTAACGCATCTCGCGGTACGGTCGTGGATATTCCGGCGCTGTGCGAGACGCTGGCCAGCAAGCATCTGGCCGGTGCGGCGATCGACGTTTTCCCGCAGGAGCCGGCGACCAATAGCGATCCGTTCACGTCGCCGCTGTGTGAATTCGACAATGTGATCCTGACGCCGCATATCGGCGGGTCAACTCAAGAAGCCCAGGAGAATATCGGCATAGAAGTGGCCGGCAAACTGGTGAAGTATTCCGATAACGGTTCCACCTTGTCGGCGGTCAATTTCCCCGAGGTGTCGCTGCCGGAGCACGGCGAGCGCGTGAGCCGTTTGCTACATATCCATGAAAACCGGCCCGGCGTGTTGACTCGAATCAACCAGATTTTCGCCTAGCAGGGGATCAACATCGCCGCGCAATATCTGCAGACGACACCGGAAATCGGTTATGTGGTCATCGATGTGGAAACGGCGGCGGAAGATACCGCGCTGCAACTGATGAAAGCGATACCGGGCACCATATGTGCCCGCTTGCTCTACTGATGGCTTAAAAGAATGCGCGGTGCGCGATGGCTATCACCGCAGCGGGCGAGAGTAAGGTAAGCCCGTCGCATGCAATGGCGGCCATCGTCGCGGACGGGTGTAGGGTCAGCCCAGCCCATGCAGTGGCGGTCACCGCCGCGGGCGGCAGTAATGTAAGTCCGGCGCATGCCTCTGTGGTCTCTTTGCCTGCACCCTTATGGCGGGCGTTGTGCAGGCCTTAGCGCCATCCCGGTCTGGGAAACGAAGGGCAAAAACGGCGTCAGCCGTTTTTTTTCGCCCCGGCGTCATGCCAGCGCCAGTGGCGGGAGGGGGTAATAATTTCCGGAAGCCCAATATCCCACTCTTCCACCGGCAGCGGATCCGCGACCTGCTGACAATCGTGCGCCAGCCCGATAGGGTAAAAGCCCGCCTGTGGCCGCCAGTGCTGCAGCGTGCGGTCATAAAAGCCGCCGCCCATACCGAGGCGCTGCCCCTGCGCGTCGAATGCCATCAGCGGCGTGAACAGAACATCCAGGCCGGCCAGCGGCAATAGCGTGGTGATATCCAGCCGGGGCTCGCGGATGCGCAACCGGTTCAACACCAGCGGCGTGGCGGCGGTATAGTGCATGAACAGCAAGTGACCAGGGGTGAAGGGATGCAGCACCGGCAAAGAAACCTGCTTGCCTGCGGCCCATAAGGCATCGATCAGCGGACGGGTATCTAGCTCGCCATCGAACGAAAGGAAAACGGCCAGGGTGCGGGCGCTACGGATACGCGCGTCGTTCATGACGCGGCTGACAACGCGCAGGGCGGCGTCCGTTTGTTCCTGGGGCGACAGCTCGCGGCGCCGCAGGCGGATATGATTGCGCAGCGACTGCCGCCGCCGTGATTTTTCCATTGACGAGGTCATAGGGAAACGGTGCTTAACTAGGGGATCTCCGAGATGCCGCCGCAGGCTGTAACCCTTGAACCCTTGGTTCAAGGTGAACGCAGCGTCGAGACCTTAAGGCTTCTCGGACGAGCCGAGCATGCGCACCGCTCAGGAATCGCCACATTCTTGTAGTATGAAATATCGGCTCAAGGGATTGACCCGCTGGCGAACACCTCAGAGTAATTTGGTTTTCAGCCCGCGGGTATCGGTATCGGCCCCGCGGTGCGTAAGTCGTTATTCGAACTGGTTTCCCGGTCGTTCCGTTATGCGGTCCTGTTCAACCAGCGCCTGCTCAATCGTTTGCTGCAGTAAACGAATGCGCTGTTCCATGTTGGCTGCATAATCCCGGGTTTTCAACCTTTCCTGCGCCAATTCGTGACAGACGTTCAGGGCGGCGATGAAAACAAGTTGTTCCGTATTGGTGACTCTAGTTCGAACTTTCAGATCTTGCAACCGCTGATTAAGATCTTCCGCCGCCTGGTTCAACGCTTCCTGTTGTTCCGGGGGGCAATTGACCCGTAATGTACGGCCAAAAATTTGAATATCCACCGGTTGTGCGGACATACCACCTTCCTGCCTTTGTTACCGCGCCAACCCCCGCCACTGCCACGTAATACCGGCGAGGCACGAAGGTGCAACTATAATCTATCTAAAACAGAAGTTACAAGCCCTTTCTGGTATAGCGACGGACCTTGGTGGTAGTATAACACGAACTTATCCCGCCAACATTGATGAAAGCGCATGTCTAGACAAAATACATTCCCCGATTACGAGAACTTAAACCGGCTTTTGGCAGCGCAGGCGGTGGCATTAACCGCCGCGGAGATGCATGGGCTGCTGAGCGGGATAGTGTGTGGCGGTAACAATAACGACAGTTGGCAGGTGTTAGTGCATGAATTGACCAACGACGGGTTAGCGTTCAGCCAAACGCTCGCCGGGCCGCTGCGCGACCTGCACCAGGCCACCGCCGGCGCGCTGGCGGATGCGTCATTCCAATTTCAGCTATTGTTGCCGGCGGACGACGACGAGGGGAATGCGCTATTCGCGCGAGTGGATGCCCTGGCCGGCTGGGTAAACCATTTTCTGCTCGGTCTGGGGGTGGTTCAGCCGCAGTTGGACAAGGTGCGGGGCGACGTGCGTGAGGCGATAGACGATTTGCGTAACATTGGTCAGTTGGGGTATGACGAGGACGAAGATCGCGAGGAGTTGGCGCAATCGTTGGAGGAAGTGATTGAGTATGTCCGCATGGCCGCCATCCTTTGCCATAATTATTTTACCCGTCCGGATGACGACGCGGCGCCCACGCCGGCCGGTCCGGTATTACATTAACATTAACGCCGGCCTTGCGTCGGCGTGTTGGCCACGGCAGAGGAGCCGAGCATGTTAACCAGGCTGGAGGGAGCGATGTCACCACAAGAATATATCCGCCGTCGTCAAGCATTGCTGGCGAAAATGGCGCCGGGAAGCGCCGCGCTGATCTTTGCCGCCCCCGAGGCGACGCGCAGTGCCGATAGCGAGTATCCCTATCGTCAAAACAGTGATTTCTGGTATTTCACCGGCTTTAACGAGCCGCAGGCGCTGTTGATTCTGGTCAAGAGCGACCAAAGCCATCACCACAGCGTATTATTTAATCGGGTACGCGATAAAACCGCCGAAATCTGGACCGGCCGACGCCTGGGTCAGGAGGCGGCGCCGGAGCGCCTAGGGGTTTCCCGAGCGCTCCCCTGGGACGATATCGGCAGCCAATTGCATCTTCTGCTCAACGGCCTGGACGTGATTTATCATGCGCAGGGTGAATACGACTTTGCCGACAAATTGCTGTTCAGCGCGCTGGAAAAATTGCGCCGCGGCGCGCGTCAGCAATTACAGGCGCCGGCCACGCTGGTGGATTGGCGGCCCTGGGTACACGACATGCGGTTGATAAAATCCGAAGAAGAGCTGGCGGTGATGCACCGCGCCTGCGAAATCACCGCCTTGGCGCATACCCGCGCCATGCAGCAATGCCGGCCCGGCATGTACGAGTATCAGCTGGAAGGCGAGATTCAGCATGAATTCAACCGCCACGACGCGCGCTTCCCGTCTTACAACACCATCGTCGGCAGTGGTGAAAACGGCTGTATTTTGCACTACACCAAAAACGCATCCAAGATGAAAAGCGGCGATCTGGTGTTGATCGACGCCGGCTGTGAATATCAGGGCTACGCCGGGGATATCACCCGCACCTTTCCGGTCAATGGCCGCTTCTCGCCGGAACAGCGCGCGATTTATGACCTGGTCCTGGCGATGCTTAACCGCGCCCTTGAGCTCTACGGCCCGGGGCGCAGTATTCAAGAGGTGAGTGAAGAGGCGGTGCGCATTATGGTCACCGGTCTGGTGCAGCTTGGAGTCATGAAGGGGGAGGTAGAGGCGCTCATCGCCGAACAGGCGCACCGGCAATTCTTCATGCATGGCCTGAGCCACTGGCTGGGGCTTGATGTGCACGACGTCGGAAATTATGGATCATCTGAGCGTAGCCGGGCGCTGGAGCCATGCATGGTGCTGACCATCGAACCGGGTATCTATATTGCCAACGACACCGATGTGCCCCCCGCCTACCGCGGTATCGGCATTCGCATTGAGGACAACATTGTGATTACCGCCACGGGTAATGAAAACCTCACCGCCTCGGTCGTCAAAGAAGCCGAGGTGATTGAAGCCCTTATGGCAGCGGCGCGCAAAGGATGAGCGTCACCATTATCGGCGGCGGCATGGCCGGCGCGACGCTGGCGCTGGCGCTTTCGCATCTGAGCCGTGGTACCCTGCAAATCGACCTGGTGGAGGCGCGGACGCCGGAAAGCCGCGATCATCCCGGCTTCGACGCCCGCGCTATCGCGCTGGCGCAGGGGACCTGCCGCGAGCTGACCGCCATCGGCGTCTGGCCGGCGCTGGCACCTTGCGCCACCGCTATTACCCGGGTGGAGGTGAGCGACAAAGGGCACCTGGGTAAAGTTCAAATTGCGGCCGGCGACTATCAGTTGCCGGCGCTGGGCTATGTCGTGGAGCTGCACGCGGCCGGCAAACGGCTATTTGACCTGCTGCGCCAGGCACCCGGCGTGCGGCTGCATTGTCCGGCAACGCTTGAAGGCATCAGGCGCGAGCAAGCGGGTAACGTCATTACCCTGGATAACGGCGTGGAACTCAACGCGCAACTGGCGGCGGCGGCGGACGGCTCGCGCTCGCCGCTGGCGGCGCAATGCGGCATCCGCTGGCGGCAGCGGGATTATCAGCAAATTGCGGTTATCGCCAACATCAGCACCGTCGTGCCGCACGGTGGTGATGCGTTCGAGCGGTTTACCCCACAGGGCCCGCTGGCGTTGCTGCCCATGTCCGGCGCGCGCAGTTCGCTGGTCTGGTGCCTGCCGGCTGCGTATGAGCATGACATTGCCAACTGGGACGAAGGGCGGTTTTGCCAGGCGTTGCAGCAGGCGTTTGGCTGGCGGCTCGGCCGTATTACCGCCACCGGCGAGCGCCAGTGTTACCCGCTGCGGCTGCGCACGGCCGAGCGGCATATTGCCCACCGCCTGGCGCTGGTGGGTAATGCCGCACAAACGCTGCATCCCATTGCCGGCCAGGGGTTCAACCTGGGGCTGCGTGATGTGATGACGCTGGCGGAAACCCTGGCGCAGGCTGTGGTGCAGGGGGAAGATATCGGCGATTACGCCGTGCTGTCGCGCTACCAGCGTCGTCGGCAGCCTGACCAGGCCGGTACCGTTGGCATCACCGACGGGCTGATTCATCTGTTCGCCAACCGTCACCTGCCGTTAGTGGTGGGCCGAAATCTTGGGCTGCTGGCCATGGCCCATATTCCGTCGCTGCGCGATGCGCTGGCGCGTAAAACGCTGGGCTGGGTGGCCCGTTGACCCCGACCCGTAAGCAAGGATCCATTAAGCTATGCAAGCATTTGATATCGTGATTAGCGGCGGCGGCCTGGTCGGCCTGGCGCTGGCCTGCGGCCTGCAGGGGACTGGACTGCGCGGGGCGGTCATCGAGCGCCAGGGGCCGGAGGCGATTCCCCCTGCCGAGCAGCCTGCGCTGCGGGTTTCCGCCATCAATGCCGCCAGCCGGCGTTTGCTGCAGCATGTGCAGGTCTGGGAGGCCATCACCGCGCAGCGCGCCAATCCTTATCGGGGCATTGAAGTCTGGGAGCGGGACAGTTTCGGGCGTATCGCCTTCGACGGTGCCGGACTGGGGTATCCCGAGCTGGGGCATATCATTGAAAATCCGCTCATTCAGCAGGCATTATGGCGCCGCGCGGAGCAACTGGCCGAGGTGACGCTGATAGCGCCCGCCACGCTGCGCCAGGTGGCCTGGGGTGAAAATGAAGCGTTTATCACCCTTGACGACGACCGGATGCTGACCGCCCGACTGGTCGTGGCGGCGGACGGCGCGCGCTCTTGGCTGCGGACCCATGCCGATATCCCGCTGACTTTTTGGGACTACCAGCATCATGCGCTGGTGGCGACCATGCGCACCGCCCGGCCCCATGGCAATATCGCCCGCCAGACGTTTCACGGTGACGGCATCCTGGCGTTTTTGCCGCTAAGCAACCCGCATTTAAGCTCTATCGTCTGGTCGCTGCCGCCGTCGGTGGCGCAAGAGCGCCTGACGGCGCCCGCCGAGGCGTTCAACGCCGCGCTGGCCATGAACTTCAGTCTGGCGCTGGGGTTATGCGAGCTGCAGGGCGAACGGCAAACCTTCCCGCTCACCGGCCGTTATGCACGCAATTTCGCCGCCCACCGCCTGGTGCTGGTAGGGGATGCCGCGCATACCGTCCATCCGCTGGCGGGGCAAGGCGTCAACCTGGGGTTCATGGATGTCGCGGAACTGTTGGGAGAAGTGCGGCGCCTGCGAAAAGCCGGCAAGGATATCGGCCATTACCCCTACCTGCGGCGCTACGAGCGCAGCCGCAAACACAGCGCCGCGCTGATGCTGGCGGGCATGCAGGGATTTCGCGAGCTTTTCGCCGGCCAGCAGCCGCTAAAGAGGTGGGTCCGCGACGCCGGTTTGCGGCTGGCGGATACGCTACCCGGCGTTAAGCCGCGCTTCATCAAACAGGCGATGGGATTGAACGATTTACCTGCCTGGCTGGCGACTGAGTCCTTCGACTGAATTATTCTAATTTTACCATTCCTTTTGGATTACATTTTCTAATTCGATGCCTAAACCCCGCCGGGATTAAAAAAGCAGTGGCGGGGTTTTTTGTGATTAAACTGCAGGTTCCGACGTATCCGATCATCTGTTCCGGCGACATCCGATCAGTTATTCCGATATTTTCCGATCACCCATTCCAGTGATATTCGATCACGTGTTCGCTCATCTTCTGACTCGGTTTTAGTGTAAGCGTACGTCCAGCGCCGTCTGTTAATTTCCCATCAAATTATTGAAGATGATGTCCATTATTTTTTTAATGGGCGCAATTCATGAAACAAACCCCACCAAAACCCTCAAGACGTCGTCCCAATTTCCCGCTGGACTTTAAAATTAAGCTGGTTGAACAGGCGCTCCAGCCCGGTGTATCCATTGCCAAGCTGGCACGGGATAACGGTATCAATGACAATTTGCTGTTCAACTGGCACCAGCTCTACCGTCAGGGCAAGTTCGGTGTCCAACCTAAAATCCCCACTACACAGTAGGCTGAGCTACTGGCGGTTACACTCAACGCCGAACCATCACCCTTACGTTCTCCTTTACCCTCTGCCGAACCCATTACTTGCGACATTGAGTTCACCGGTGCCCGGTTACGGCTGGCCCGCAATCATGATGGGCTTACCGGCGGGCACCCGTATCTGGCTCGTCGCCGGCCACACCGATATGCGAACCGGCTTCCAGGGCCTCGCCGCCAAAGTCGTGTCCGCCCTCGAGGAAAATCCGTTATCCGGCCATGTCTTCGTCTTCCGGGGAAAACGCGGCAACCTGATAAAGGTCCTGTGGTCAACCGATGACGGCCTGTGCCTGTTGGCAAAACGCCTTGAGCGCGGCCGTTTTGTCTGGCCGCTGGCC
>NZ_JBLKSS010000047.1:0-18128 GCF_047607725.1 Sodalis sp. (in: enterobacteria)
ATCATCTTCAATAACTTGATGGGGAATTAACAGACGGCGCTGGGCGTACGCTTACTTTCGGATAATGCCGCCGCCGACGGTACGGAAACCAATCAGGTCAAAGTGGCCGTCGTGGATGGCCATGATAACCCGGTACCTAATCAAACGGTGACGTTCACTGCGGATAACAGCGCGACCATCATCGACAATGCCATTACCGATGCCAACGGATTAGCCATAGCCAGTCTCACCAGTTTGAAAGCAGGCGAGTCTACCGTTACATGTGGGGTGGCAACAATTTCTGGACTCTCAAAGGGAACGTTGGGTTAGCCGGAAGCCCTTTACTGGCACGGCTTACAGCCATTTTAAGTATTCTGGACTCGTCGCAAAAAAATGAGCGGGAAATGAGTTTTTTGCACTATATTCTGGACTGGATTAGTCGTGGTTTGAGTAAGTTTGAAAGCCGTTTAAACAGTTTTTGATTAACGATTTTGTTGCTAAATCTACACAATATATTTATATTTTATTTATTTAAACGGCCCTTTTGCTATAGCTTGTTAGGATTTCTTCCCCTGCCTCATTGTTGCCATCAAGACCACACTCTCTAGCCTTCCGAGCGTTTAAAGCAGCCTCTTCTTGCGTTTGAGGCTGTTGTCCAAGGATTTTCTCTTTCGCCACGTGATCTAGGCGCAGCAATTCAATATTATTCTCGTCAAGCAGATAGAGAACTGTTTCTACCCCTTTGCGAGCTAGCATGGTTGTCAATTGCTCCCGCTCTTCTTTAGTTAAAAATGAGAGCATATCTACCAAGCCATCACGATCTTCAATTTTATTTGGTGTTTTTTTTTATCATCTCCAGATTGAAGCCACTCCAGAGTAACCCCCTCACATTCTGCGATCCGAGAAAGAAGGTTTTCACGTGGCATTGGTGGATTCGCTTCCCTTTTGTAATAGCTGTTAAGTGTGTTGATGTTTATCCCCCAAGCTCTGGCAGCTGCACTACGCGAGGGGTATCTCCTTGCTAGCTGCGCAATTCTATCGATGACAGGTTCTTTGTCATGTGTTTGAAAAATACCAAGGCGTTCTTTTCTCATACGGGGTTCTTTTCCATAAAAATACATGTAAAACAATCTGTTATAACAAAAGCGCCAAAATAACTAAAAATGCTTTTATTTGGTATTTTTGGTGGTGTAGATTTTGTCTGTAGAGATAACCGAGCAGTTATCCCCACGGGCAATTTTTTAGGATAGATGAATGATGAGTCAAAAAGAAGATCTGTGTGTCGATTGGCACCCTGAAATCATCAAGGCGGAAATCCACAAAAGAGGACTATCGCTCCGCGCACTTTCACTGGAGGCGGGTTACAGCAAAGACTCACTTAAAACCGTTTTGCGTACACCATGTAGACCGTATCAGCAAATTATTGCTAATGCGTTGGGGGTAGAGCCGGAAGTGATCTGGCCAAGCCGTTACAGAACTGCAAGCTATATCCGCAAGGTGTCTTAATCATGTTTGTTGTCGCCAAAGAATTAATGGGAGTACCCGGCTTACCCGCGACAACCAAGGGCATTCGCCAGGCACTGTGTCGATATTCGGAGGGTTCACCTGAACTGGTACGCAAACGTCCGGGCACCAAGGCTTTCGAGTACCACATCGATTGTTTGCCGGAACAAACACGCGAGATCATCAAACAACGGCACTATAAATCCCTGATTGCGCAAGCCCCGGCCCAGCCGGTTGATGATCCGGTCAAACGCAGCACCGCCATCAAGTCGCGTGATGAGCTGGCGATCATGCGCCAATGTCCGGCCCTGCTTGACCGCAAGGTGCAGGCCCTGAACGATCACCAGAAGCAGATTGCCGATGCGCGCATGATGCTGGCACAGGAAGTGATCCGGTTACAGCAGGCCGGCATGACCCGCATTGCGGCGGTGACCTTTATCGTCGATGAGTCAAAGGCCGGTACATTGCCCGAGGCCCTGCAGCGCGCCGCCACGCTGTCCAACGCCAAAAAGGGACGCACCCCCGGCAAGGGGTGGGTAAAAGCAGCCTGCAGGAGTGGGTGAGTCTCTATCTCAGCGCAGAGCGGCCGCAGGAGCGTCTGGCGATACTGGCTCCCGGTCAGGCCCAGGANARCAGCGYCCMGAGGACATKRCGTGGTTCTAYACSCTGTWCTGGCCGCATTATGCCCGGCCCTGTGGCCCGACGGTGCTGGAAGCCTACCGCGCGTTTCAGGCGGACTGGCAGAGCAAATACCATGACCAGCAAGCCATGCTGGCGGCCCTGCCGACCTACGACAAGGTGAATCGCGTAGTCAGGCGGGTTGCGCCTCACCGGCGGGTCAAGGGCCGGGTTACCGGTTCGGCGCTCAAGGCGTATCAGGTCTACCAGCAGCGGGATTGGGCACAGATGCCGGTGAACGGCTGCTGGATAGCCGACGGCAAGTCGCTGAACATGAAAGTGGCGCATCCGATACACGGTCGGCCCTTTACCCCGGAGCTGACCCTGGTGCTCGACGGACGCACCCGCTATTTGGTGGGCTGGAGTCTGTCGCCGGAGGAAAACGCCATCGCGGTGGCGGATGCATGGCGTTATGCCATCCAGCACCACGGCAAACCGCTGTTTGCCTACTCCGATAACGGTGGTGGTGAGACCAACAATATGCTGGATGCGGATATCACCGGGATTTTCCCCCGGCTGGGCATTGAGCATATTACCGGTATCCCCGGCAATCCGCAGGCGCGAGGCATTATTGAGCGGCTTAACGGTGTGCTGCCATGTAGGCTGGCCCTGCGCTTTCAGACCTATAACGGGCTAAGCGCTGACCCCAACGGGACGCGGGTGCAGGGGCAAAAACTGCTGAGTCTGTCGAATGCCCTGCGTCAGAGGAAGGAGTTGAACACGACCCAGCAGAAAACGCTGGCGATATTGCCCAGCTGGCGACAGCTGATAGACGCCATCGAGGAGGAGGTGCAGCGCTATAACCACAGCCACGAGCACAGCGCGCTGCCGAAGGTCAACGGCAAGTCGATGACGCCGGCCGCCTACCGCAAGGCCCTGCTCGCCGAGGAGGGGGATAATATTGAATACCTGACGCCGGGCGAGTTGCGCGAGATGTTTATGCCAGAAGAGAAACGGGTAGCCCAGCGCGGCTGGGTTGAATTGTTGAATAATCAGTATGTTGCTAGGGAGCTGATTGAGGTAGACCGCCAGACGGTGCGGGTGGCCTACGACATTCATAATCCCAACGAAGTGATTATTCGCCAGATAGACGGGGCCTATCTCTGCACCGCGCYMTRSAAYRRMMMYACCNNKMMTYSMMGRYGYCNSTCNCRCGGGKMGMWWAMGCCCWGRMRGCRYGCGCYANNMRCGKTGNNTTAAWCYCSCYKMMWSCAMMAKYCAKRAYSCSMMMGWCNAWTTNACNGNYCYGRTGANNGMSGYAMMSAASGANANASCGRKYRCRKCCWKCWRANKRCSCANAKSKATSGGCNNNSRARWRMGSKAAKGKGYRYKKRTKWGMAWCYGRWWAWRAGCNCKRYAKCRMSGYRMKCRSSCCGTKSANGGMCNNCTWSRMKYAKWGGTNKKSTYYSKTGWMWGWGMCMGKMAWCCYRCGYKRSMSGCNNAKGNYCAKYGNMYKYYSWCANKYGTANWGWTYYKANRYMACWKYKANYKSCANSSCGGTNNTKGMSYSATMKSRMMWTMGNGGWKCYGMWGNKKSWGRYRGYGKMCMTWWMMRTWTMMGKSGAYACNMTKMTCGSCGGNANTKAYCCAYGNATCWGNCAKCCNTCMMWYANASAATGNNKSTKCRYYAGSCAKCGNNSTSSARCRKATYSTTWSCSGRCCANYRCARCNRRCSCAYCAANKAMYWSMRGAYGYCNNCKCSRCGGNSKCGYYYACSMSCAGMCAGCGNNCGCCNNNCKYGSYSYYMMTCSMCMKYSSKCCASCAGCNRYAWCNSSSSCMRWMAWWKSASCGTYSKGMYSMGCGNTAAMGNRCGNCAKRMCGKSCRCGKCNNCWTYRRMSGGMGCNGRTNRATRSRMSARGNWKCRGYRANGKKYRYGGGYGARCAWCCSGKMMARMGCCNGMWKYGCCGCGNTCMGNCNGTNSAYGSMMYYAYGNYRYAGANGSYKKKCTCNSCSTGNCNGTNRSCCGGCRTNMMKMGCSGGCGNCNKGWTCRGCGSYGNSGTCRGNSCGKRRSKKSMGRKGMSWSAGCKRCGGCRSRCGGTKCTGGCSCCATCGCGCCATCGGGAGCCGCTGGGCAGGCGGCGGACCTATCCGTATCCGGCGATACCTGCTCGGCGGCAATGACCCACGCATCAGCATCCTCAAACAACAATGTCTGCGTCAGCCAGCGCTCCAGCGGATCGTTTGCCGACCAGCGCAGCGGCGCATCAAGGACCAGCGGATGCCAGCGCGGCGGCCTCGTCCACCAGCAGCCAGCGCGCCCTTGCCCCCCCTCGACAGCGGGCCAGCAGCGCATCGGGGGCAAAAAAAGGAGCGTCGGGCCCCGCGTAACGGCGCAGGACGTCCACGGCGGCTTTGGCGGGAGCGGTAATACAACAGGCATCAGCGAGTTTATGGGCGAACATCCCGGCCAGCGCCGATTTGCCGCGTCCGCGTGACGCAATCATGATATAGATGCCGGGCTCGGCCTGCGTCAGCCGGCGTAATAGCCGGCGCTGATCGGCGGTGGGTCGGCCCGGGGCGGGAGGGGAGTGAGCTGCGGCGCACGGTTCTGGCGCAGCACCACCACCGTCGGATCCGCCAACAGCGAGGCGCAGAAATAGCGGGTAAAAGACGGGGTAGCGATCCGCTGCGGCTGTTCACTCCAGCGCAGCGAATCGCCGTCTGGCACACGAGGCCAGCGCCGCCAGCGCATCCACCGACAGCGCCTGGCGGGCGGCGAATACCGCATGCAAGAACTCGCGACCGAGCAGGGTCTTCAGCGCCGCCGCCTGCCGAGAGCACCAGTCGGGCTCGCCGCTTATGACCAACAAGCGCCGCTCGCCGGCCCGCCGCATCGCCGCCGTTTCTTGATGCATACTGGCCAGCCAAGACGGCCGCGACACCGTCACCTCAGGTTTTGGCCCACGAGCAGCGACAATAGCCCCGCGGCTATCAGCGGCCCCACCGGCACGCCGCGAAACAACGCGACCCCGAGCACCGTACCCACCAGCAACCCGGCGACGACAGAAGGCTGGCTAGACATTAACGAGACACCGCGGCCGCCCAGCCAGGACACTACCACGCCAATCACAATCGCCAGCAGCGATTTCCAGTGCAAAAAGGAGTGCATTACGGTAGACGCGGACAGCGTGCCGCTGGCGACGGGCGCCAGTACGCCGATGGTGAGAATGATAATACCGATGGTCAATCCCTGCTTTTCCACCCAGGGAAAATACTGCTCCATCGGAGTGAAGCGAATAATCAATAACACCAGGATCGCCACCGTCACGGTGTTGTTATGGCTGATAATACCGAGCGCCGCCAGACCCAGCAGGATCAGCAGCGTCGGATCGGAAAAATTCATACACTGTCCCTGAATAATAACTTAGCGACTGGCAAAGGTATCACACTGCTTAATATCGCCGCTGTCGAATCCGCGTTTAAACCAGCTATAACGCTGCTGGGAGGTGCAATGGGTAAAACTGTCCGGCACGACCCTACCCTGTCCGCCCTGCTGCAAACGGTCGTCGCCCCAATAGCCTGCGCGGCATTTAGCGCTTCTTGGAGGTCCTGTTCGTCCAGAATCTGCCACTGCTGCATGCTGTGGCCCCATACGCCGGCGAAACAGTCCGCCTGTAGCTCCAGCTTCACCGACAGCTGATTCACGGTTTTTTCCGGCGCGCCCTGGCCCTGCTGCTGTTGACGTACCTGACTTTCTATACCGAGCAGTTTTTGTACGTGATGCCCCACTTCGTGGGCGACAACATAGCCCTGGGCGAAATCGCCGCCGGCGCCGAGTTTATTTTTCATATCGTCGTAAAACGATAAGTCGATATACACCGTACTGTCCGTCGGGCAATAGAACGGCCCCATCACCGACTGGCCGGTACCGCAACCGGGACGCGTCGCGCCGCAGTACATCACCAGCTTCGGCGGTTGATAGGTCTTGCCCATTTGCTGGAAAATTTGCTGCCAAGTATCTTCGGTATAGCCGAGGATCACCGCGGTAAACTTGGCCGCTTCATCGTCATTGGCGCTGACGCGCGTTTGCGCGGTCGACGGCGAACCCGACTGGCCGCCGGTAAGCAGCGGCGTGAGATCGACGCCATAATAGCCCGCCACCACCACCACAATCAGCAGTACAATACCGCCTTACCGCGAATCGGCAGTCTGAACCCGCCGCCGCCGAGACCGGATGACTGCCCGCGCCTGTCTTCCACATTATTGCTTTCGCGACCACCTTGCCAACGCATCGTCATCCCCATTTAATATGTTTTCTAGTAGTGAGGATAGCATATAACCCCGGACACACGGCAGGCCGCCGCGGCGTCAGGTAAACGATTGCGCGGTTAGTCCAACGTCACGCCGATACGCTTAGCGACTTCCTCATAGGCTTCGATGACGCCGCCCAGACTCTGACGGAAGCGGTCTTTATCCATTTTATCCAGCGTATTTTTGTCCCATAAACGGCTGCCGTCAGGAGAAAACTCATCCCCCAGCACAATTTCGCCGTTGAACATGCCGAATTCCAGCTTGAAGTCCACCAGAATAAGCCCGGCATCGTCAAAAATTTTGCTGAGCACATCGTTGGCTTGATAGGTCAATTGCTTCATCCGCGCCAGGTGGTGTTCACTGACCCAGCCGAAGGTGGTGCAATAGGACTCGTTTATCATCGGATCGTGCATGGCGTCGTTTTTCAAAAACAGATCGAACAGCGGCGGATTCAACACCAGCCCTTCTTCAACGCCCAAGCGCTTCACCAGCGAACCGGCGGCGCGGTTACGCACCACGCATTCCACGGGCACCATCGCGAGTTTTTTCACCAGCACTTCATTATCGGAAAGCAGGCGCACGATCTGGGTCGGGATGCCGGCCTCGGCCAATTTGGTCATGATAAAATAATTAAACTTATTGTTGATCATGCCCTTGCACTCGAATTGCTCGATACGCTGACCGTCCAGCGCTGACGTATCGTTGCGGAAGGTCAGGATCAGCAAATCCGGATCCTCTGTGGTATAGACCGTTTTCGCTTTGCCGCGATACAACTCAGCTAACTTTTGCATCTTTACATACTCCAGTGGCAGATAACGCTGTAATACAGGTAAAAAAGGGGGCCGCGGCCCCCTGTTGATTAACGGGTAGATGACTGGCTGAATGCCGCCTGGAATACCGCCATCAGCGCGTCGTTTTGCGACTGGGTCAGGGTATGTCCTTTCGGGTCGGTGAACTGCAGCGTGCTGCGGTTGCCGAGGTCGCCGACCTGCAGTTTATAGTCGCCGTTGCGCAAATCCGGATCTTTGGCGCCTAAATCGTCCCTGGTGCCGCTGCCCGGGGCGTCATAGGTCACCGAGACGGTGCCGAGCGGGCGGCTGCTATCCTTCACCTTCATGCCGATGCGCGCCAGCGCCGCAGGCAGATGCGTCCACACGGCATTGTACGGCGAGCGCACCAGCAGCGGCAGCCCCGCTTTCGTCGGCGCCGCTTTGCACGCTCAGATCGGCGGTTTCACCCTGGGCGATGCGGTTGGCGCGCTCGTCGTTAAGCTGCTGGAGCCCGCTCGCGACGCTGTTGAGCATCTCAACGGTATAGCGCTGCATCAGCGCGGGGTTGGTAACCGGCTTATCCTGCTGCCGCAGACCAAGCGAGGTCACCTGCAGCGAAGTCTGATAGCCCTGCATCGCCAGGCTTATCTGGTAACGGCCGCTGTACTGTTCATCTTCATCAGCGCGGGTCCAGAGGATCCAATCGGTATTCAAGCTCTGCTGCGCGTCCTGACGTGAGGCAATGGGATAGCCCTTGCTTTGCACTACCACCGCCACCTGCGACCACAGATCGCGACTTTGCGCGCTGTTCTCCAGCTGGATAACGGCGCTGTTGCCGGAATATTGCGAGCGGGAACCGTTTAGCAACGCCAGCGGCTGCGCGGGGGGACGGATGTCCAGCCCTTTGCCCACGGCGCCGTTGCGCGGGACGGCGGGAATTTCATAGTCGCCGTTCTGCAGGGGCAGAATCATACCGGAAGGACTGGTAAGCGCGTGCAGCGATGGTGCTTTCAGGTACTCTTCATTTCCGTTTACCTGACGTTTATAGCGCTGATCGCTGGTACAGGCCGCGAGCAGCACGATAAGCGTGACGCCTACCCCTTTCGCTACCCGCGACTTTTGCATTGAATAAGCCATTAAATCTCCCTAAGAGTTACAGCAAACCCGCATCCGTTAACGCCTGTCTCACCACGCGGCTACCCGCCTCGGTCAGGGGCGTCATCGGCAGGCGCAGGGTGTCGGTCGCCATTAATCCCAATGCTTTACAAGCCCATTTAACCGGTATGGGGCTGGGTTCAAAGAATAATTTCTGATGCAGCGGCATCAGGTGCTGATTGAGACGGCGCGCATCAGCGTAATTGCCGTCGGCCGCCAGAGCGCAAAGCTGCGCCATTTCCTTCGCGGCCACGTTCGCCGTCACGGAAATCACCCCTTTGCCGCCGAGTTGCATGAAGTCCAATGCGCTGGCGTCGTCGCCGCTTAGCAGCAGGAAATCGGCATTGACCAGCTCTTGGATCTGGCTAACGCGGCTTAAGTTCCCCGTCGCTTCCTTAATACCGATAATATTTTTGATTTCCGCCAGGCGGGCGACGGTCGGCGGCAGCATATCGCAGCCGGTGCGTGCCGGCACATTGTATAGGATCTGCGGCAAATCGCTGCTTTCGGCAATGGCTTTAAAGTGCTGGAACAACCCTTCCTGGCTCGGACGGTTGTAGTATGGCGTGACGCTGAGGCATCCCACGACGCCGCTATCGTTGAAGCGGCGAGTCAGCGATACGGCCTCGGAGGTGGAGTTGGCACCGGTGCCCGCGATGACGGGAACGCGCCCGTCGCTGAGCTCAAGGGTCCACATCACCACATCGCCATGCTCTTCGTAGCTCAGGGTAGACGTTTCGCCGGTCGTTCCCACGGCCACGATTGCTGCGGTGCCGCTGGCGACATGATAATCGATTAATTTTTTCAGACTGACCCGGTCGATGGCGCCCTTTTCGTCCATCGGAGTAACCAGTGCAACTATGCTTCCCGTAAACATTGACCATCCCTCCACAAACAGGTTATTCATGGTACTTTTGTCACCTATCCAAAAGCAAGCAAACATCGGCCCGGTAAGCCCTTGGCAGCAGGTTTTTTTTAGGGTTACCATGTAAATCACAACCCGCCGGACAGGAAGCGCCATTTTGTCACCGTTACAGCAACATTATCTGGTTATCACCACACTGAGCACAGACCGGCCTGGCATTGTCAATACCATTACCCGCCACGTCAGCAGCTGCGGCTGCAATATTGAAGATAGCCGACTCGCCATGCTGGGCGAGGAATTTACCTTTTATTATGCTGCTTTCCGGCGGGTGGAACGCCATCACGCAAATTGAATCTACCCTGCCGCTGAAAGGGGCCGAGTTGGATTTATTGATTGTGATGAAGCGCCCCAACGCCCAGGAGCAACTGGCGACGCCGACCACGGTGTGGGTCACGGTGGAGGTGGATGACTCTCCCCATATTATTGAGCGCTATACCGATTTGTTTGATAGCCATCAGGTGACCTTGGCGGAGCTGGCGTCGAAAACACAGCCGGCGGGCCCGCAATCGCCGCCCCGGCTGACGCTCTCGATGACCGCACACGGGCCGGCCGGGGGTCAGGTTCTGCTGATTGAACAGAGGTTTCATCAACTCTGTACAGAACTGCATGCGCAAGGCAGTATTAGAGTTATCAATCATCCACAGCATCAGGAAAGAGACGGAGTATTGCAATGACGCCACTGAAAGCCGGTGATATAGCACCACAATTTAGCCTGCCCGATCAGGACGGTGAACTCATTAGCCTTACCGACTTCCAGGGACAAAGAGCGTTGGTCTACTTTTATCCCAAAGCGATGACGCCAGGCTGTACCGTACAAGCGGGCGGGTTGCGCGATAACATGGACGACCTGAAAAAGGCCGGGGTGGAAGTCCTGGGCATCAGCACCGACAAACCCGAGAAGCTATCCCGCTTCGCCGAAAAAGAACTGCTGAATTTCACCTTGCTCTCCGATGAAGACCATCAGGTCGCCGGCCAGTTCGGTGTCTGGGGCGAGAAGAGCTTTATGGGCAAAACCTATGATGGCATTCACCGCATCAGTTTCCTGGTGGGTGTCGATGGCGCCATCGAGAAAGTGTTCGACGATTTCAAAACCAGCAATCACCATGATATCGTGCTGGCCTATCTGAAAAGCGTTTAAACGCAGCCCGCAACGCAGGCCGGCGCGCCCTCACGACGGCGTGGGCGGCGGCGTGGGATGACGGCCGGCCTCCGCCGGCAACATGGGTTAACTATGGTTACTCGGTTGAAAAAAAGCTTTATCGCGCTATTGCTGACCGCGTTCGTCGGCACATTCCCGGCGCACGCAGACGAAATCCAGGACAATCTACCGGATATGGGCACCACTGCCGGTAGCACCCTGAGCATCGGTGAAGAGATGCAAATGGGGGATTACTTCGTGCGTCAGCTGCGCGGCGGCGCACTAATCATCAACGATCCGCTGTTAAACCAGTACATCAACCATTTGGGCGGGACGCTGGTGGCCCATGCCAACTCGGTGCGCACGCCCTTCCATTTTTTCCTGCTGCGCAGCAGCGAGCTCAACGCGTTCGCTCTTTTCGGCGGCAACGTGGTGCTGCATTCGGCGCTGTTTAACTATACCGACAATGAAAGCGAACTGGCGTCGGTCATGGCCCACGAACTGTCTCATGTGACCCAGCGTCATCTAGCGCGCGCCATGGAAGATCAGCGGCGCAACGCGCCGTTGACCTGGGTCGGCGCGCTGGGCTCCATCCTATTGACCATGGCCAATCCCCAATTGGGTATGGCCATGCTCTCCGGCACCATCGCCGGCGCCGCCCAGGGTAACATCAGTTTCACCCAGGCCAACGAGCAGGAAGCGGACCGCATTGGTTTACAGGTACTGCAACGCGCAGGCTTTGATCCGCAGGCGATGCCGACCTTTTTGCAGAAGCTGGCGGACCAGAACCGTTACTCCACCGTGCCGCCGGAGATGCTGCAAACCCATCCCTTGCCGCTGAGCCGGCTGGCGGATACCCGTAACCGCGCCAACCAGATGAAACACATCGCCATCGACTCATCGCAGGACTTTTACCTGGCGAAGGCGCGCGTCCTCGGGATGTTTGGGTCAAGTGACAACGTGCTGCACAACGATGTGCTGGACGCCTGGCAGAAAGGCAACACGCGCCAGCAGCTGGCCGCGCAGTACGGCCAGGCGATTTTGTTTTATCAGGCAAAAAAATACGACGACGCCAAACGTACGCTGCAGCCATTGCTGACCCGGCAACCGTCCAACATCTGGCTGGTGGATTTGATGACCGATATCGATCTGGCGCTGCAACAGACGGGACAGGCCATCAGCCGGCTTGAGGCGCTGGTGCGCGGCAATGAGCGTGATGCCAGCCCGGTGCTGCTGCTCAACCTCGCCAACGCCTATGTCGAGGGGCATCGCTATAGCGACGCCATACGGATCCTCAATCGCTACACCTTTTCCCACCCAGATGACACCAACGGCTGGGATCTGCTGACCCAGGCATGCGCCGGGCAGAGTCTGGGGGATCAGGAGCTGGCGGCGCGCGCCGAACGGCTGGCGCTAACGGGGCAGTTGGATCAGGCGGTGCGGGCGTTAAGCGAGGCCAGTAGCCGGGTCAAATTGGGCAGCCTACAGCAGGCGCGTTATGACGCCCGTATCGATCAGATCCGGCAGTTGCAGTTGCGCTTCGCACAGTATGAGAAGGGCGCGCGACGCTAAACCGCGCCCTACTGCAGGACACACGTGAGGCGCGCCACACTGGCTAACAGGATAAGCGGCGCTGCTTAACTCGAAGCCTATGAAAAGCTCGCCACGGCTCGACGCGAGACAAGAGAAAAGCCTGTCACTCACTGTTCGATGCGGCAACTAGAGTCAAGCGTGTCACTGTGCGACTCGGAGCCTATGGAAAACGCGCCACGGCTCGATGCGGGACAAGAGGAAAGCATGTCACTGCTGGACTCGGCGTATATGGAAAGCGCGCCTACGCCCAACGCGGCACCTGTTGCATGCGCGTCAACCCTCGATGAGGGCGTACTGGCATGCACCCACGCCACGGTATTGGCCCGTCCTACGGCGCTAAGGGTTAAAGCGCGTCAGGCCCTTAGAGGTTCAAGATGGCTTTCACGAACGGAATGGTCAGTTTGCGTTGCGCGCGGATGGACGCATGATCCAGCTGATCCAGCGTCGCCGACAGCGTTCGCATATCCCTTTCCAATCGTTTCAACAAAAAGCGGCTGACGTCTTCCGGCAATTCAAATCCACGCAGCTTCGCCCGCAGCTGCAGGGCCGCGCCCTTCTCTTCGTCAGAGAGCGGCTGCAAACGATAAATCTGCCCCCAATCCAAACGGGAGGCCAGGTCAGGCAGGCTGAGATTCAATTGGCGCGGCGGGCAATTGCCGCTGATGATAAGCCGGGTGCACCCGGTTTCCTGAATGCGGTTATAGAGATTAAAAATCGCCATTTCCCACGGCGGATCACCGACGATACACTCGATATTATCGATGGTCACCAGCGCTAATTGCTCCATTCCTTCCAGCACCTCCGGGACGAACCAGGTGCGTTTATCCAGCGGCACATAGCCTACCGCCTGGGTGCGCGCCGACAGCGCCGCGCAGGTGGCATGCAACAAATGGCTGCGGCCGCCCCCCTTGCGTGACCAAAAATAGAGGTAACTGCCGTGTTCGCGGGGCAGCATTTCCTGCAGCGCCGCCAGCAGTGCGCCATTTTCGCCGGGATAAAAACTGGCGAAGGTCTCGTCATCGGGTAAATAGAGCGGTAAAGAAAGCTGCGCTGGCGTGTTCAGATGTACCTCTTGCGTTCTGGCAAAGATCCTTCCCAGTTTACCATAACTTTACCGCGCCGTGAGGACGGCGCGGCCGTTAGGAGGGCGTGCCTTCATCAGGCTCCAGGATTTTCTCTTCGCCGCGCAGCAGCGTGATAACGCGGAATATCAGGCTGAGCGCGATACCGACCACCGTTGCCAGCGCCATGCCCTTCAACTCGACGGCGCCCAGATGGATTTTGGCGTCGCTGACGCCGATAATCAGGATCACCGAGGTCAGAATCAGGTTTTGCGCTTTGTTATAATCGACTTTCGACTCGATAAGCACCCGGATGCCGGAGGCGGCGATCACGCCGTACAACAACAGCGACACGCCGCCCATCACCGGTACCGGCATCGCCTGAATCGCCGCCGCGAGCTTGCCGACGCAGGAAAGCGCGAGCGCCAGAATCACCGCCCCGCCAATGACCCAGGTGCTGTAAACGCGGGTTATCGCCATGACGCCGATATTTTCACCGTAGGTGGTGTTCGGCGTCGAACCAAAAAAGCCGGACAGCAGGGTAGACGCGCCGTTGGCGAACAGCGAGCGGTGCAGGCCCGGATCGCGCAACAAGTCCCGCTGCACAATATTGTCGGTCACCACCAGGTGCCCCACATATTCGGCTATCACCACCAGCGCCGCCGGCAGGATAGTTAGAATGGCCATCCATTCAAAGTGCGGATGGTAAAACGTTGGCAGCGCGAACCAGGGGGCGGCGGATAACGCATAACCCGCCAGCACCCCGATAAGGATGGGAATGATGGCCAGAAACCCGCGGAACAATACCGACCCCAGCACCGTAACGCCGAGGGTGGCCATGGAAATGACCACGGTGATGGCATCCACCGGCGCATCGGTGCTAGGCAACAGACCCGCCATATTGGCCGCGACACCGGCCAGCTCCAGGCCGATGACCGCCACTATCGCCCCCATGGCGGCGGGAGGGAAAATGACGTTGATCCAACCGGTTCCCGCCTTCTTGACGATAAGGCCCACCAGGCAAAACAGCGCGCCGCAGGCGATAAATCCCCCTAGCGCCAGCTCATAGCCGAGCGGCAACAGCAACAGCACCGGCGAAATAAAGGCGAAGCTGGAGCCGAGATAGGCGGGGATTTTGCCCTTGCAGATAAAAAGGTACAGCAAGGTGCCGATGCCGTTAAAGAGCAGGACGGTACCGGGATTGATTTTGAATAAAATCGGCACCAGCACCGTGGCGCCAAACATGGCGAACATGTGCTGCAGACTCAGCGGGATGGTTTTAAGCAGCGGCGGGCGTTCCGACACCCCGATGGCGCGACGGGTCATGGCGACTTTCCTCAGATTTCAGGGTCAAAAAAAACCGACTCATTGGCCGGTTTAGGATTATTTGGTACCAAATATTTTATCGCCCGCGTCACCCAGGCCCGGCATGATATAGCCTTTTTCGTTGAGTCCCTTATCAATAGCCGCGATATAAAGCTCCACGTCGGGATGCGCTTTTTCCAGCGCCGCGATGCCCTCGGGTGCAGCCACCAGCACCAACACCTTGATACAGCGGCAGCCGGCCTTCTTCAAGAGATCGATGGTGGCGATCATCGAGCCGCCGGTCGCCAGCATCGGATCCACCACCAGCGCCATGCGTTCGTCGATACTCGATACCAGCTTATGGAAATAAGGCACGGGTGTCAGCGTCGTTTCGTCACGGTAGACGCCGACCACGCTGATACGCGCACTGGGGAGATTTTCCAGTACGCCATCCATCATGCCGAGGCCGGCGCGGAGGATCGGTACGACGGTGATTTTCTTTCCTTTGATTTGATCAATTTCAACCGGTCCGCACCAGCCTTCGATGGTTACCGTTTCGGTTTCCATATCGGCGGTGGCGACATAGGTCAACAAGCTTCCCACCTCCGACGCCAATTCGCGAAAGCGTTTGGTACTGATATCGTGAGCGCGCATCAACCCCAGCTTGTGTTTTACCAGCGGGTGTTTAACCTCAACGATCTTCATGTTATCTCTCCCCTAGGCTACTGAACGGCCAAAAAAATCGCGAGATTATAGCCCCTTTTTCCCGCCGCACCATACGTATTTGCCTGATCAGGATCAAGGCTTATATGGAATTTACTATAGTCAACAAAAACGTCGACGCGAATGCAACAGCTCTCGCAAACGATTGCCCACGCTGTTAGAATTGGCGGCGCCCCATTCCAAGCAACAGGTTATCTCCGTGGAGATCTTGCAGTGACCGACAAAACCTCTCTCAGTTACAAAAACGCAGGTGTGGATATCGATGCCGGCAGCACATTGGTAGACCGCATCAAAGGTGTTGTGAAACAGACCAAACGCCCGGAAGTCATGGGCGGGCTGGGCGGCTTCGGTGCACTGTGTGCGCTGCCGCAGAAATACCGCGAGCCGATTCTGGTTTCAGGCACCGATGGCGTCGGGACCAAACTGCGTCTGGCCATGGATTTAAAACGCCACGATACCATCGGCATCGATTTGGTGGCAATGTGCGTTAACGACCTGGTGGTTCAGGGGGCCGAGCCCCTGTTTTTCCTCGATTATTATGCCACCGGTAAGCTGGACGTCGATACCGCGGCCGCGGTGATAACCGGTATTGCCGAGGGTTGCCGGCAGTCCGGCTGTGCGCTGGTCGGCGGCGAAACGGCGGAAATGCCGGGCATGTATCACAGTGAGGATTATGACGTCGCCGGCTTTTGCGTCGGCGTCGTGGAAAAAGCGGACATTATCGACGGCAGCAAAGTCCAGGCCGGCGATACGCTGCTGGCGCTGGCCTCAAGCGGCCCCCATTCCAACGGTTACTCGCTGGTGCGCAAAATTTTGTCCTTCAGCCAGACCGACCCCGAACAGACGCGGGTAGAGGGCAAATCGCTGGCGGATCATCTGCTGGCGCCGACGCGCATTTACGTTAAAGCGCTGCTTTCCCTTATCGAGCAGACCGAGGTACATGCGATCGCACATTTGACCGGCGGCGGCTTCTGGGAGAATATCCCGCGCGTTCTGCCGGCCGTTACCCAGGTGGTGATCGATGAAAACAGCTGGCAGTGGCCGGCGGTATTCCGCTGGCTGCAGCAGGCCGGCAACGTCAGCCACCATGAAATGTACCGTACCTTTAACTGCGGCGTCGGCATGGTTATCGCCGTCCCCGCAGCCAGCGCCAGTCAGGCGCTCGGCATACTCGCCGGTCTGGGTGAAACCGCCTGGGTGCTCGGCGAAATTCAGCCCGCCGCCGGCGAGCATCAGGTGATTATCCGCTGATGAAACGCCTGGTTGTGCTGATCTCGGGTGAAGGCAGTAACCTCCAGGCGCTTATCGAGGCCTGCCAGCAGGGCAAAATCGCGGCGCGCATCGCCGCGGGTATCGAGGCGAAGTCGCTCAACCCGGCGGATTTCGTCGACCGTGAAGCGTTTGATTTGGCGCTCAGCGCCCTTATCGACCGCTACCGGCCGGATGCTCAACGTGCATCCCTCTTTGCTGCCGCGCTATCCCGGATTACATACCCATCGCCAGGCGCTGGCCAACGGCGATGCCGAGCACGGCACTTCCGTGCATTTCTTCACCGACGAACTGGATGGCAGCCCGGTGGTTCTACAGGCGCGGGTACCGGTTTTTGCCGGAGACGATGAACAGATACTGACACAACGGGTGAAAACGCAGGAACATGCCATCTATCCATTGGTTGTTGGCTGGCTGCTGACGGGCCGGCTAACGCTGCGTGATAACGTTGCCTGGCTGGATGGCGCGCCCCTGCCGGCCGCCGGTTACACCGCGGATTAAACACTGGCCGGTTGGCGCAAACTGACGATCAAGGCGTTACTCCCCAGTGCCGCCTATGCTTTTACAACTCGGATTAACGATGAGGATTGAGAGGGGGTGCAGCGCCTCCTACTGACGGGAGAAGATGAAAACACCCTCCTCCTCTGACGCTCTCCGTCATCGTCGTGGGCTAGACGGGCGCGTTGTGAAAATAGGGTTCCTTAGAAATGAGGAGCAGGAGCTATAGTGGCGTCAGACCCTGTTTTGCCTGCGTTGAGAAAGCGATCAAACGCTGGATTCGCTGCCAAGTGCCATGCGCTGATGCGTCATTGCGAAGGGTGTCCGTTGTAAGAGATGCAATCTCGGCGTCGCTGAAAAAAGTCGATTTGGCGATGAAAGAGCATGCGTGGCACAACGTCGGTTGTCTCGGTCGAACCCGAAAACGACCTTCACTGGCAGCATCAAAACGTCAGCATCACTGTATTGCCCTCAGTTCGTTGCGCCGCGACCGCTAACGCAGCCGGCCGGTGATGTATTCCTCGGTTTTGCGCTGCGTCGGCGCGGTAAACAGCCGGTCGGTGGCGGCATACTCCACCAGCGTTCCCTGATGGAAAAAGGCGGTGTCATCGGAAACGCGCACCGCCAGTTGCATGTTATGCGTCACCAGCACCAGGGTGAAATGCGCCTTCAGCGATATCATGAGCTCTTCAATGGTCAGCGTGGAGATAGGATCCAGCGCCGACGTCGGCTCATCCAGCAACAATACTTCCGGCTCAATGGCTATCGCGCGGGCGATCATCAGCCACTGCTGTTGGCCGGCGGACAACTTGAATGCGTTTTCCCGCAGACGGTCTTTGACCTCATGCCACAGCGCCGCCGCTTCATCCAACAGCCTGCGATCGCCGATGCCCAACAGCCGCAGGCCGTAGACGACGTTTGCAGATTCCGACGTATCCGATCATCTGTTCCGGCGACATCCGATCAGTTATTCCGATATTTTCCGATCACCCATTCCAGTGATATTCGATCACGTGTTCGCTCATCTTCTGACTCAGTTTTAGTCTATTTTTCCTGTTCTAGCTACTCCTTGCTCTTTGCGTAGTGATTCGCCTTTAAGTTCCAGTCGATAGCTGGGGTGTAAGCCGATCGAGTAGCGCGTCAGCTGTCGTGGGGTTTTCTATCAGTCCATACCATTTTTTTACCGGCAGTTGACTGATCAGGATGCTGCTGCTTTTGTCGTAACGATCTTCCATCACCTCCAACAGCATCGTTGCCTGCATCGGACTCATTGATT
>NZ_JBLKSS010000048.1:0-15614 GCF_047607725.1 Sodalis sp. (in: enterobacteria)
GCCTGGAATCAATGAGTCCGATGCAGGCAACGATGCTGTTGGAGGTGATGGAAGATCGTTACGACAAAAGCAGCAGCATCCTGATCAGTCAACTGCCGGTAAAAAAATGGTATGGACTGATAGAAAACCCCACGACAGCTAACGCGTTACTCGATCGGCTAGTACACCCCAGCTATCGACTGGAACTTAAAGGCGAATCACTACACAAAGAGCAAGAAGTAGCCAGCACAGGAAAAATAGACTAAAATTGAGTCAGAAGATGAGCGAACACGTGATCGAATATCACTGGAATGGGTGATCGGAAAATATCGGAATAACTGATCGGATGTCGCCGGAACAGATGATCGGATACGTCGGAATCTGCATTTATCAGCACAATAGGCCACCGGCTTGATAAAAGGCACGCCGGTGTCCTCTTTTTTGTAGCTATAAATGTCCTGCACCAGCGACACTACGCCATAAATGGATCCGATATTGATGATTGACCTTTTTTTCCCGCCGCTTTCATCCGGCCGCCCACCTGTTGGGTCACGAGAAAGGTTCCCACCAAATTGACCTCTACCACTTCGCGGAAAATCTCTAACGGGAAGTGCTCAAACGGCCCGGACACTTCCGGTGGAGCGCTGGGCTAAGTATCAATACCGGCATTATTGACCAGACCGTCCGGCGTACCCCACTTTTGCTCTATATCGTCAAGCGCCCGATTGACGATATCCCCATCGGTAATATCCACTTGGTAGAACGCCAAACGCGGGGAATGACTGCATTCGCCGAGCGCTTTCTCGCGTCTTTCCTCATTAATATTTTGGGCAAAGACCGCCACTTTGGCCCCCCGCGTATGGAGCGCTTGCACATACTTGGGCGCCCAGTTGGCCAAGGCCGCCGGTGACGATGATAATTTTCTCTTTAACAGAAAATAAGGTATCTTCCATTTTGCTTCTCCGTTACCGCTCGCGATGCTAATATTTTGTGGGCCTGAAGATAGTCTCTATCCAGAATAATTCCGTGGCCGGGCTGGTCGCTGGGAACGTAATAACCATCAAGCTCTTCACCGGCGGATAAGACGATACGCAAATCTTTCCAGCGGCCGCCGTCGGTCACCTCCGCATAAGACACATTTGGGCACCGCGGCTAATAAACTCGCGCTGAGTTCCAGCACAAAGTGCGGCGTCATGGGCAGATTGTGCGCACGGGCGACCGTCGCCACATCCATATAGTCGGTAATACCGCCCACGCGGCCTAAATCGGCCTGGATAAAATCAGCCGAACCGCTTTCGATATAGTGGGTAAACTGGCTAAGGTTATAGACATTTTCCCCCAGGGCAATTGGGGTATTGGTTCTTTCACGCAGCTGTTTATGTCCCGCGATATTGTCCGACGGCAGAGGTTCCTCAATCCAGAGCAGGTTCAGCGGCTCAAACAATTTGAACGCTCTTAAAGCCTGGGGGAAATTCCACCCCTGGTTGGCATCCACCACAAGCGGAAAGCCCGGCACGGCTTGCTGAATTTTGAGTAAACGTTCCACATCCTCTTCCAGATCGGGTTTCCCCACCTTGACCTTGGCCGCGAGGTAGCCTTTCGCTTTCCAGCGACACACCTGATCGATAACCTCCTCGACCGACATATGCAGGTTAATACCGCTACCGTACAGCGGTACGCGATCGCGCACCCTGCCGAGGAGATCGACAATAGGGACATTCAACGTTTTTTCCAATAAATCCCAATAGGCAATATCCAGCGCGGACAACGCATGGGTGGTCACGCCCGCCCCGCCAACATCATGTATATATTTATAACTGCGGTCCCACAGTGCGCGCGGCGACAGGCGCTGTCCGATAACATCAGGAATAATCTCTTTAATCAGAGCCGAAATGGTGGCGCCACACCAGCCGGAGGTATGGCTGAAACCGGTTCCCACCAGGCCGTTGGAGGCATGTACATCGACGATCGCCACCTCTATATCGGTGACGTGATGGATTTGATCGCCCAACGGTCCTTCCGGCAGCGGCACGCGTGCGGTGGTTAACTCGATATGTTCAATAATGGGCATTTTGGTGATAGTCATGATCAATCCTCTTTCTTCATTTCATTCATAAGGTCGGGGTGTACGAAACCCGGTGCCGAACCGGCAGCCTCGTACCCGGCATCGTCGTGTTCATTGTCGCCGGCGACATGGACGAAGACTTTGGAAAGCAGGAACGTCGCGGCAAGAAAGGCCAGGAACGGCGCAATGGCGATAAGCGCCGAGGGCAGCGGTACGCCGAGTGCATCAAAGACCAGGGTGGTCAGGAAGGCGGTGATTTTCACAATGGTGTAGCCGATGCCGGACGCCACACCGCGGTATTTTGGTTTGGCCACCAGCGACACCACGGTCATGCCGTTTTCCGCATCCCAATAATGACCCCAGAGCATTAGAGCGGCGCCGCTGGTGATCATCATATAGTTGAGGGAATACACGCCATAAGCGGCAATCAGTATGCCCAGGGTGACAAACAGGAAACCGTACTGACTCAACCCGCGGTGCCCCAGGCGGTGTAGCAGCAAGGGGCCGACAAAGGCGGACAGCGCCGCGACACAGTTCACCGCCAACAGCGCCAGGTTGTTTTGTATCTGGCCGGAAATGCCTATCTTTGCCAAGATCAACGGTAAGTAGAAGGAGAAGGCGTAATTTTCAAACGACTGAACCGCGCAGGATATCCAGCCAAAGAGCGTGGTACGGCGCGCGAAACTGCGGCTGAACAGATCCCTGAGCGCTTCACCGACGCTCGTCGGTTCAATGGTAACATTATGCTCGGGCAACAGATCGTCAAGCAGCCGCCCATGATGGTCGCCGTAATACGGCGCGCTTCAACGAATCTACCGCGCTCCACAAACCAGACGGGGGTTTCCGGTAATTCGCGCCGCATCAGCAACAGAAGGAAAGCCGGAATAGCCGGCACCGCCAAAACGATACGCCAGAAATGATCCTTCTCCACCCCCAGCGCCACCAATACGGTTACCAACAGAATGGCGGCGATGATGCCGAGGGAAAACATAAACTGCCAGCGGTTAGCCATGACTTCCCGTTTACCCTTCGGCATCACTTCCATGATGTAGGTAAAGCCGTTGGCCACGTCCGCGCCCACCGGAATACCGGCAAAACAGCGGATAATCGCCAACCAGAAGATATTGGGTGCCAGCCCCTGCAAGATGGCAAATACCGCGAAAAGCAGCATGGAAGCGAGGAAAATCTTGCGTCTGCCAAATCTGTCGGTCAGCCATCCCCCGAGCATGGCGCCAATAATGGCGCCAAACTGGGTACCGGCAGCGGTAAAACCTAATAACCAACTGCTGGGATGATAAATGTCTTTCAGGACGTAGATGATGAACGCCATGGAATAGATGTCCCACGACTCGATAAGCAGCGCGGTGATCATTAACCATCCTGCCCGGGTAGAGCCAGGGGCCTCCTGTAAATCCAGCCGTTTTTTGGCGGCGAGAATCAACCCCTCGATATTGACGTACTGAGACATATAAACTCCCATTGACCCTGCGTAGGGAGGTAGATGAATAGTGTTAATGTTCTGATGGTGCCTAATCCGTTGCGCGTTCATTCATGGGCCTTAACGCCACCTGATGGGGCGTTCGCCAAGAATGGATATTCATCCACTTCTCCTGACAGGGTGTGCCATTGTTGCTTTTGGTGTAGTGTTCCATTATCACGCCGACGCGCAAGCGCCCGTGATAATGCCCGGCGCGCGTCGTGATCGGGTGGCCTTCCCTGCCCTCTGCCTGACCCTAACGCGCGAGTGCGTTATTTATTAATGAAACCGGTTTGCCCATGCCTTAATCCCGTCAGGCGCCGGCCTGTTTTGATGCCTTACCCTCTAAATGACGTTACGCGCATTCAAAACGTCATAGCTGCGTCGAGTTAGCTTTTCGTCCGTACGATGCCATTCCAGCATCATCACCTACACATCCCAGGGTGAGTGCCGCGCTAAGCGGTTTTATTGCGCAGCTTCATGATTACCAGTCCGATAGCCGCTAATGCCGGTCCCGCCGCAATGGCCAACAGGGAAAAGGCAAAACTGCCCGTGGTATCCCGCAGCCACCCCATGACAAAGGGGCCGGCAAATCCGCTTAAATTACCGACGGAATTAATGACCGCGATGGCCGCCGCCGAGGCGGAACCGGTGAACAGATTGGAGCACAAAGCCCAGAAAGGCGGCGCAAACGCATAGATGCCCACCACGGCAAGACAGATAAGCAGCAGCATCGCAACGGGATTGCTGATAAAGACGCATAAAGCCAAACCGATAGCCACCGCCGCGGCGCTGCAGCCGGAGTGAACCGCGCGGTTGCCGGGATGCCTGTCGAAATAACGTCCAATGAAAGGCAGTAATACCACGGCGACAAAGTAGGGTATGGCGGCAATCACCCCGACTCAGGATATGGCCGAACCAAAACCCGCCACAATTTGCGGTAAAAACATAATTAGGCCAACGCCGGCGAAATTCATGCCGAAATAGACAAGACTCAGTTTGATGATGCGGGGATCGAAAAATACCTGACCCAAGCGATGCTGGCCGGGGGTGGCCAGATTGGCCTTCTCATTATTAAGCGTCTCGGTCAGCCAGGCTTTTTCTTCATCGTCCAGCCAGGAGGCCTGTTCCGGTCTATTTTTTATAGCGGAAAAAAAGATAGATACCCAAAATGACGACGGGTAGGGCTTCGATAATGAACAACCATTGCCAGCCTTCCAATCCCCCGATGCCATGCATCATTAGCAAAGGCGCCGATATGAGGGAGCCGAAAACCACGGCAAACGGAACCGCAAGGTAGAATACACTGAGCACCTTGGCCCGGTTTTTAGCCGGTAGCCAATAGGAGAAATAGTAGACGACGCCGGGAAAAAACCCTGCTTCGGCCATGCCTAAAAGGAAGCGGATGGTGAAGAAAGAGTACTCCCCCGTGACGAAGGCGGTCAGACCGGAGATCAATCCCCAGGTTATCATGATCCGGGCAATCCAGACGCGAGCGCCAAAGCGGTGCATCGCCAGATTGCTCGGGACTTCAAACAGAAAATATCCGATGAAGAATATACCTGCCCTCACCCTGTATACCGCCGAGGTAAATCCTAAAGACGCATTCATTTGTACTGCGGCGAAGCCAATATTTACGCAGTCCATAAAGGCAATAAAATAGCCCAGCATCAAAAAAGGCAATATCTTTATCATTATTTTTTTACAACTTTTCTTTCTATATCATCAGAGCGTTTACCGGCAACAGAAGCTAATGTATTCATTATGCATTCCTCTATTATCGCTATAATGTCATTCTTTCGATGGCAAAGAATGATGGACGCAACCCTTCTCTGATACTGACCCTTGCCTACGCTAAAAATGATTTACCCGGCGGTATTGCGCTCATCAGCAAAAAAAATCCTCGTCATCAAGGTCATTTCACGTAAGCGTTCTCATGTCATATATTGCAACTGCTGCGATGCCCGAGTTAATGCTCCCGCATAGGGTCGGTCGGCAGACGAGATGCCGGCCGCCATGCGCGCCGATAAGGGAGAAAAAGCAGCCTCCCTAAACGCCGGCGAAGGCTGGCCGCAGGATGTCGGGTTTAGCCCAAACGGCCGAAAAGGCTACTCCCCATTGTCGTGAATAAAGTCCATATTCAGCCGCAGGCCCAAGCCCGGCGCCTCGGGTATCGCCAGAAAGCCCTGGATCGGCATCGGCGGGTCGATAAAGAGATTATTGGTGATTTCCTCAAACATCATGAGCCTTTCCAGAAACAGCGCATTGGGTAACGCTCTCACGAGGTAGCTATGCATATGCTCCATAGCGTGCGGGGCAAATTTTAAATTCCATGCTTGGGTAATTGCGGCCGCTTTTAATATTTCCGTATATCCGCCCACGCGCGTCACATCCACTTGTACGATATCCACAGCGTTATTAATGACTAAATCCCTAACGCCGAATTTGGTATATTCATGCTCGCCGGTACCCAGTGGGATATCGGTACCGCGTTTGAATTTGGCTAACCCGGTAATGTCATCGGCAAACACGGGCTCTTCAAACAAATAAATATCATATTCACGAATATTATTGGCAACTTGTATCGCTGTTGCAGCATCCTAACAATTATTGGCATCCACCAATAAATCGATTTCGGGTCCGATTGCCTCACGCACTTTCCGCATCCGTTCAATATCGTGCCGAGGTTTGGTGCCCCCTTCCACTCCCAATTTAACCTTTATTTTCTGATACCCTTGCGCCACCATTGATTGCGCTTCCTGAACCAATTGGTCGTCGCTGTATGACGTCCATCCCCCGCTGGCATAGACCGGCACCGATGTTTTATTGCCGCCGAGCAAGCGAAACAGCGGCAGGCCCATGATCTTGCCCTTGAGATCCCACAGGGCGGTGTCGACAGCGCTTAAGGCGCCAAAAGTTAAGCCTTTACGCCCCACGCCGCGCAGATAATGAAAAAATTGCTCCCACAGCACCTCGGTAGCAAAGGGGTCGCAATCGATGAGCTTGGGGACGAAATTATTCAGAATGAGGGCTTTAGTGGCTTCTCCATCCACCTCATGATACGTCAGCCCCACCCCCTCAAGCCCCTGGTCGGTGGTAATTCTCACCACGATGTAACCCACCGATTCTACTTTGCGTGTGGCATCCGCCAGGCCGGCGGCAACCGGTAGGGAAACCAGATGTACCGCTATTTTTTTGATTTTCTGCGACATTATTTTCTCCATTAGCTTGATATGGACTGAACAAAGCGTCGGGAAAGCCTGCCCTCCCTCGCCGGTGTGTCATAAAGCTTCACGGCAAACAGTGACTTAAGCTGTTACATCACAGTCAAAAACGGGACTTGAAACACGCAATGGGTAAACGAAGATTTATTTAATTTTGCTAACTCGAAGCAGCAATCTATTAGAGATTTTTAATACGAACAATACATCCGTGCTCGATTTGTGATAAGGTTCATGATAAATACTTCAACATACTGAAATATAATGATTTAAAGAAAAGTTTAATTTTACGAGAGCGCTGGCAAGATCATTGTGGGTCAGTGGCGAGGTAATCGCGGGTCATCAAGGGGGCGATGCGGGATCTTCGGCCGACTAAGGCTCATTGCCGCGTCGCAAAAAACCACGGCACTGCGCCGATACGCCCTGCGCGGGACCCGGATAGCGGACTACCAACGTCCCGTTTCCCATAATTGGAACCGTTTTCCTTTTTGAGCCGGACTCACCTATACTTATTACTGTTGTAAGCACGAAACAGGAGGCACACTATGTGCGGACGTTTTGTCCAATATGAAGCGCGCTCGGACTATCTTGCCGCGCTCAATTCTCCGCTGGCGTGCCAAGCTGCGGAGACTGAAATACCTATCGGGCGCTACAACATCTCGCCGGGAAGCCGGGTGTTATTTTTGCATCAGCGCGACGCGGAGCTGCACCTGGATGCGGTGACGTGGGGCTATCATCCCCATTGGGCGAAAGAGAACCATCAGTCCGCCATGGTCAGCACCCGCGCACAAACCGCGCCCTACAGCAGGCTGTTCAAACCCCTCTGGCGCCGCGGCCGCGCGCTGATTCTGGCCGACGGCTGGTATGAGTGGCGCACCGATTCCCGTCATACAACACGTAAACAGCCCTACTTTATTTACCACATCGCGCGGCGCCCGCTGTTTTTTGTGTAAGCGCCCCGTGGAGGACGTCTTGAATTATTGGTGGGTTTGTTGTATGAGACAGTAAACCTACGTTACACGCTTCTGCTCATTGCATTTTCACATTATATTGATTTTAATAACTTTTATTTCCATACCGGTTTGAGTGATATGAAATTAGTGGTTCTGAAGTTTGTGATAGTGTCCATTAAAATTTAAGTGGACACTATCATCGCCGGATTATCCATGATCTGACAGCCGTCCCTTATAGGATGCGGGTTCACTAGGCATCGTAGTGGAACATATTCTTACCGGGCCATACAACAAACTCACCAATAATTCAAGACGTCCTTCACGGACGCTTACAACTATTTTAAGCATCTCGGCCATCATATTCAGTCTAACAATATTATAGAAGATTATATAAACATACAGAAACTTTGGCGGACCCGCGAGCAGATCGCTCAATCCATTAAAAACGGTTGTTTGAAAAATACGGATCATTACACACTCAAAAATGAGATAAAGGGGAAGTTTTGCATCAAAAAATTCTACGATAAAAATGGTAATGTAAGAAAATATTATGATTTATTGCCAAATGATCTTGAGATGTATTATATACTGGTAGAATCTATGACTAAACATTATGGCCAAGTCATAGATTTAGTTCTGCGTAATGCGTTTTATAACTTGAGTGAAAATGAGATCCTATTTTTGTCCCAGGCAACACTATCACTGATAGATGCCACTGAATACGTGGTCATCAACGGAGATGGGGAGGTAAGTTATGCGCACGTAATCCCTTACAGGATGTAAACCACATAAGCTACTTATAAAAGCACAAATGTCAGCTGAAGTTCGCTGGTATTCCATCGATTTTACAGGAGCGCATTCCGCTATCCTGCGTGAAAAAAGCTTGATAGCTATTGCATCGAAGACAACCCATTTCGTGATAAGTACGATGACAACGCTGAAAGGTCAATATTTGGCCCGCATATCATTCCCCTAAACCAAAATAATATCATTAATAATTTAAAATCTACCACAGAGTCTATCGATGTGTTTTTTTGATGGCGTTGTAAAACATTTTAAGCAGCAATATTTTACTATGTTGTATGACAGCGGCTTTTCATAGACCGCGCTTGAGAAGTTCATCGGATTTCTGACATCATTAATCCCTTTTTACAATTGCGTCGAGGATATAGAGAATAAGCATGTCGCTGCGGCAACCATTGATTGTTCTTTAGATATTATTTCTCTCATTCCAGGCGTAGGATCGCTTGGCAAATTGCTGACAAATCTCGGTCGAAAAACCGTGTTAAATCTGCTTAGGAAGACCAGCATCAAGGCATGGACGCCACGCGTGTTAAAGAAAAACATACGAAAGGCATTTATATCCGCATTAAAATCCGAACAAAAAATGACCGAAAAATATGTGAAGGCGTTAGCAAATGAGTTCATGAGGCAAATAGATCCCGGTTTTGAGTTAATTTATAACATCGGCCATAGCGGGATAAGGAACATTAGAAAAGTATTGAGAGAATTCAACCATATCCCTCATGTATCATCAGCGTTGTATAAGCTAGAAAAATATTCACCTACACAAACGTTTTTGACAGGCGTCACGTCTGGCAATCCTCTGGTGGTTAAGCATAGACAGACGAGATTTTCCCTCTTGCCGCTTGAAGGTCGTCAATATTTACAACATCAGCTTTATATTGCAAATAGTGTATCAACAGAACGATTTATCAGAAAGAAATATGTATTATTTGAACTAAACTATCCCTTAAGAGTTGGCCCTGGTGAATTAGGAGATTTCGGCCATTGCATTGTCAAACGTGATGGCATTAAAAGAAAATGCGCTAAAGCATTCAATTATCTAAGCCTGCATCAGAAACTTATTCGTACTGACAATTATCTACGCCACAACGACCTTATAAAGGCGTTTCCTTATCTGCACCAGAGTTTTCAACTGCTTGGCGTAACTAAAAAAAAGGCTATCCCTGCCTTTGCGAATAGTTATGAAAATTATCTCACTAAATTGTTTTCCGTATCGACAGTCTCCGCGTTAGATTCCCTTAGCGAAGTTGAGATAATAGAGCGATGGGTTGACTTTAGTGTCAAGCACGCGGCTAAACCCTCGATAAATGAACTTAAAACTGCCACTATAAAGACCTTGGCCAATAGTGAAGTCTTTGCTGCAGAACAAAACATAAGAAAACGATATAAAAGTCTCCACAGCGCGATAACCAGTCTCTCTACCACACCTGTGACACGTTACGCTAATGGACAGAATATTCGTGCTAAAGTTTATGATCCATCGGCTAGCGCTAATCCCTTTCATGTCGCAACAGCCGGTAAAGACGCGTCATCTGTGACACACGGAATAATCATTCATGGAAATCAACGCTTTCAGAGGGAAGTCATTAAGCATCTCGACACGATAAATACCCCCCCTTCTGGCAAACGCTTAATCGAAAGGTTGGAACATAAGAAGGTTGACATAATACCGCCATCCTACGGTGATGTGAGAAGAGTACAATCACGAGAAGGAGAAAAGGTCTTTTTGTCAGATAACTCATGTAATGGAAAAACAATCATTTTCGATCCTGAAAATGAAATAATGGGTACGAACATTGAGAACTTGGTTAACGAGCCTTGGCGCAAACGAAATCCTGACATTGCTTTGTACCATGAAATGCTTCATTCTTATTTTCATTATCATCATCAAAACATCTATGACCCTACGGGCAAAAGGGTGTTCAGAGTTAATGGCGGTAGCGCTTTTCTTGACGAAGCACGAATAACCGGCACCGTCTATAAACATAATGGCCAAGAATTTAATTTCTATGATTCTGGCTATCTGGCAACAATTGATGACGAGACAAAATATTTTACCGAAAATAATTTTCGGAAAGAAATGGCACAGGCTTATCGCCAAGATTATTACTACATCAGGCCGGTTTATGGCTCCGGCTCTCATCAAATCAGGATAAAGTAATACAAAATAATAATAATTCATTAAATAAAAAATTAGCAACATTAATAATAAAATCGCTTTTTGACCGCTTGCTTTTCGGCCTATATGAAAATATGCTTCTTGAGCTATCAACAACACCATACAGATAAAATAGGCATCAGAAATAGGGGTAAGTATTAATAATAGGATCATTTTCTTGTGTGAATGATTGTTAATTTCACGCAAACGAACGTACATTTTTAATTTCATTGGGGTATAAGATGTTTAAATTTTTGACCAGCATGTATAAAAGGCACTTTCCCTCACAGGGGTATGTTCCCGTTACGGATTTCGAGGACACGGATAATTAGATACCCAGGCTTTTCCCCTTAGTTCTAGAACAGCAGTTACAAATCTGGATGCAAAGTGGAACTGAAAGAGAGGAACAGCGCGCGGCCGCGGTAAATAAAATCAGAGAATGTCATCATTCAAAAGAAGATACTCTTGATTTGAGTCATTTCAATTTATCGGAATGGCCACCCTATATCCCTCCCACGGTAAGAAAGATCGATGCCTCGCACAATTCCCTTCAGCAGTTTCCGCCAGTATCTCTTGTCCAGATTGAGTCGCTCGATATAAGCCATAATTGCCTGACACAATTACCTGCCATTTATTCAGCGCCTCTCTCCCGGCTGAACATTAGCCATAACGCGCTTCAATCGCTACCCGCTCCTCTTTATGAAACGCTGGAACATTTGCTGGTTAATAATAACCCATTAAATTCCTTAGATAATTTATCCAGCGCTTCGTTAAAGTGGTTGGAGGCCAGAAATTGTCGTTTGCAGCATTTTTCTGCCACGACACCGGCACTGACACATCTCGATCTTAGTGAGAATAACATCACGTCGCCCCCGCCGGCATGGCCTGAAAATTTTCAGCGGCTGAAAATTAGTCATAATAAATTAACGCATCTCGGACACCTGTCCGACAGCGTGGGGCAAATTATCGCCAATGATAATCAACTGGCTGAACTACACAATCCGCCCCCCAAAAACCTACACTTTATCGATATCAGCCACAATCAACTGCGCCGGTTGTTCGATCCTGAAAAAGCGGTATTGCAGGTCCTCAAAGCTGAACATAATCTGATTAACACTGTGCCTACCGTTTTTAGCCAGAAAGACTGCAATACGCGTTTATGGCTCAGTAACAACCCCCTCACAGAGGAAACGATAAGCAGGTTGAATGAGTCAAATCGAGCAATCAGCTCCTACGATAGCGCTTTGCCGCGCATCGTTCTTTAATATATTGGCTGCACTTAATCTGACAGGCGCTTAAAAGCGGACGGCGTTAAGGAAATAGCCTCACTGGAACAAAGGGCGTCACCCGCCCTACCGCGGCGATAGCGTGCCCAATTGGCGGATAACGAATTGGCGCCGGTAGTTTCCGCCAATACTGTAGCGAGGCCTTCCGCCAAGTCGCAGCTGGCTTTTGAGGTCTCGCCGCCCGCGTTTGGCGAATTAGACCAGCGCGCCGTGGATGGTCAACAGCGCCACCACCACCACAATCCCCAACGTGACTTTCTTCGCCAGCGACACCGCGGCGCGGGGCGTTTGCACCGCATCCAGATGCGGCTCGCGCGCCAGCGAAAATTGCGCCAGCCGCGTGAGAACCTGATACTGGCTGCTATGGATATCCCATAGCGAAGCGAACCAGGCCGGCAGCGCCTTCTCGCCGTGCCCCAGCAAGGCATAGGCCGCGCCCGCCAGGCGCACCGGCACCCAATCCAGCCAGTGCAGCAACAAATCGATGCCGGAGCGCGCGCGTTTCATGGGCGTGGAGCGGCGCGCCAACCAGGTTTGCCAGGCGCGCAGAAATGCATAGCCCGCCAGGGGCACCGGGCCCCAGGGGCCGCCTATCACCAGCCAGAACAGCGGCGCCAGATAAAAACGGAAGTTAATCCACAGCAGCGCATTTTGCAGCTCGCGCAGCCGCTCGACCGGAGCCCCTTCTACCGGCAGGCCATGTATCAGCGCCAGCTCCTCGCTCATTGCTTTGCTGGCGTCGCCGTCGCCGTGGGCGGCGGCAATCAGATAGTCGCGGTAGTGGCGGCGAATCCCCCCCGCACCGATGCACAATACCCCCAAGACAATCCACAACAGCTGTTGGGGAATAGAGTATAACCAACCGACGGCCAGCCGCAGGCAGACCGCGACCAATAGCATCCAGCACAGCGCCAATATCAGCGTCTGCGCCAGCGATGTCTCGCGCAGGCGGCTAAACGGCCGCTCAAGCCAGCGATCCAATTGCCAATGTTCGCCGTACTTGAATAAACGTTCCCAGGCCAGCACCAATAATAATGTAAACAGCGTCATAACCCGCGTCTCCCTGTTAAATGTCGTCAGCCTGTGTTGACAGGAGTTGTCGAAAATCGCGCCAGCTGAAGGACGGTCCTGGATCGGTCTTGCGCTCGGGCGCGATATCGCTGTGACCGGTAATGCGCGCCGGGGTAATGGGATAATGGCGCAGCAACAGGCGGGTCTCACGTCGGCAAGCGCGCGGTACTGCGCATCGGTATAGGTCAGTGTATCGGTCCCCTCCAGTTCAATGCCAATGGAAAAATCATTGCAGCACTCATGTCCCTGATAGCAAGACACCCCTGCAGGCCAGGCGCGCCGATGAAAGGGGACATACTGCACCACTTCCCCGTCACGCCGGATGAGGCAATGCGCGGATACCCGCAACTGCCAGATCGTGGCGAAGTAAGGATCGTCCGCGGGATCCAGCGTGCCGGTAAACAGCCGGTCTATCCAGGGACCGCCAAACCGGCCCGGCGGCAAACTGATATTGTGTACCACCAACAGCGTGGGCACCACGTTCGCCGGCCGCTCGTCGCAATGGGGAGAAGGAACGCGCCTTACGTCTGCAATCCAACCGTTGTCCAACCGCATGGTGACCTCATTTTACCGAGAGTGGTACTTCGTTCGGCTTCAGGGTAGCATGAATCAAAGCTTCCCTTTATCCGCAGTTACGGAGATTTTTATGTCGACCCGCCGTTATAATGTTGAGCGCCGCCGCGCGGAATTGCTCGAACGAGTAGAGCAGGATATCCCGCCGTCGGTCAGCGCCGCGCTAAAAGAAGATCTGGGCGGCGGCACCGACGCGCAGGCCGATATTACCGCGTTGCTGCTGCCGACGGATAGTGAGGCCACTGCCGTCATCATCACCCGCGAAAAAGGCGTTTTTTTACGGGCGGCGCTGGCTTGAGGAGGTCTTCAGCCAGTTGGGCGGCGGTGTGACTATCGAGTGGCAGGTCGCGGATGGCGATCACATTGAGGCCAATCAACCCCTGTGCCGGCTGAGCGGGCCGGCGCGAATGCTGCTTACCGGCGAGCGCACCGCGCTCAAATACGCGGTGCTGTGCGGCGGCGGCGGCAACCACCGGCTGGGCTTGGCGGACACCTTCTTGATTAAAGAGAATCATATCATCGCCGCCGGCTCCGTCGCCAACGCCGTGGCGCTGCGCACCGATGTCCCGGTGGAAGTCGAAGTCGAAACCTTGGACGAGCTGAGCCAGGCCCTGGAAGCCGGCGCCGATATCATTATGCTGGACAACTTCAGCCGTGAAGACATGATCAAGGCGGTGACCCTGACGCGTCAGAGGGCGGCGTTGGAGGTTTCCGGCAATGTCACGCTCGAGACGCTGCGCGATTGCGCGCTGACCGGCGTAGATTATATTTCCGTCGGCGCGCTCACCAAACATCTGCGGGTGCTGGATCTCTCCATGCGGTTTCATCAACGATAAAAGTGCGCGCGGCCGCGCAGTTCAAATGCCACATGTTGCCGCCGCGCTGCAAATATCCCAATCCGCCTGCCAGTTTTTTTTTCCGCCGCTGTCGTAGCATTCACGCGGTCGCTAGGGTGAAGGGGTTGTTCTTCACCCAGGGGACCCAATATGCATCGCCAGTGCGGATTCACCCTCATGGAGCTGATGGTGGTCATCGCCGTCATCGCTATTCTTAGCGCTATTGCGCTACCCGGCTATCAACGTTATCTGGATCGCGCGGCGCTGACCGATATGCTGCGGATCGCCAGTCCCTACCGTCTTGCGGTGGAGCTGTGCACGATGCAGCAGGGTGATATCGACAGTTGCCACACCGGACAGCAAGGTATCCCGGCCAGCCATCGCTCCCGTTATATCAGCGGCGTCAGCGTACGCCAGGGCGTGATAAGTCTGACCGGCCGCCATACTCTGGCGGGGCTGACGCTGGTGATGTCGCCGGAACAGCTCGACGACGGCCTGGTCTGGCACCACCGCTGCGATGCCGCCGCAGGCAGCTCACTCGCCGTGGCGTGCGGCGCGCTGTTCCAGACCGCCGATCACGAGGAAGAGTGATGGTTAACCGCACGCCAGCCGACGCGCGCTGGCCGGTCACCGGCACCCCGTTGCGTGACGATATGCCGGTGACCGGCACCCTGGATCTGCTATTGCAGCGCGCGCTTTGCCGCGAGGCATCGGATATCCACATCGAGCCCTGTTCGCCCTCCGGCTATCGATTGCGGCTGCGCGTCGACGGGCTGATGACCGCAGCGCAGGGCTGCCCCGTGTTGCTGGCAGAGGGTCTGGTCGCGCGTTTGAAAGTTCTGGTGCGGCTGGATATCGCCGAACGCCGCCAACCGCAGGACGGGCAATTCAGCGCCGGCGGTGATGGGCCGCCGTGTTCACTGCGGCTTTCCACGCTGCACGGTGAAAAAGCGGTGCTTCGCCTGTTACGCTGTACCCCGGAGCGTCTGACGCTAAAAGGCCTGGGCATGCCGAAACCTCTTAGACGGCGCGTACTTACCGTACTGCTGCAGATTCCGACGTATCCGATTATCTGTTCCGGCGACATCCGATCAGTTATTCCGATATTTTCCGATCACCCATTCCAGTGATATTCGATCACGTGTTCGCTCATCTTCTGACTCAGTTTTAGTCTATTTTTCCTGTGCT
>NZ_JBLKSS010000049.1:0-13573 GCF_047607725.1 Sodalis sp. (in: enterobacteria)
TGGATGATCCTCCCCTAAGAACAGCGTGTACCACTTTTCCGTTACACCGTTCAAGCATTCAAAATAAATGAAGTGCTCCTGTGTTTTTGCAAACAATTCTGGACTGTCCAAAATAGCCATTTTTTAGAGTTCAAAGGAGTCCAGAATTGACTGCAAATTAGTCCAGAATCTTTTGCATCGCTACAACTATGGCTTTATCGTACGTAAAGGGCTGATGGCCCCCTCTGGGTGGCAGGCAGCGCTGACACGCATGGGGCCGCTGCTGCTGATCGCCGCCAGCCTGATGGTGGCGTTCAGCGCCGGTTTGTGGAACCTGGGTGGCGACGGGCAGTTCATGCTAGGCGCCGTACTGGCGTCGGCCATCGCGCCGGCGCTGTTGTCCCATGGCGTTTCCCTAGGAATAACCCTGTCCTTGGCGCTGATGGCCGGGGCGCTGGGCGGCGTACTGTGGGGCCTGCTGCCGGCGGTGCTGAAAATCTGGCGCAACATCAACGAAATCATTACTAGCCTGATGATGTCTTTTCTCGGCGTTTCGCTGGCCAATGTGCTGGTCAAGCTACTGCTGGCGGATCCGGCCACCACCGTGCCGCAAACCCGTAATCTGCCCTGGGAACAACGGCTACCGATGCTGTTCGGCGGTCAGGTTTCCAGCGGCCTATTGCTCGGTCTGCTGGCGATAGTGTTGGTGCACGCTGTGATAAACCATACCGCGTTCGGCCTGCGCCTACGGGTGATGGGCGCCAACCTGCGCGCGGCGATACATGCCGGACTGCCGGTCGGCGCGCTGACGCTTGCGGTGTTCGCGCTGTCCGCCGGGCTGGCGGGAGCGGTTGAGATCATCGGTATACAGGGCAACGTGCGCGCCGATTGGAATCCGGCCTATAGCCTGGTCGTCGTGCCGCTGGTGTTTCTCGCGCAATTCAACGGCTTTGGCAGTATCGCCCTGGTATTCGTCTTCTCGGTGCTCTCCATCGGCAGCGAAAGCGCGGCGCGGCGGATGGACGTACCCAACCATTTCACCTTGTTGACCGTAGCGCTGCTGTTGATCGTGCCGGGATTGACCCGTCTGGCGGTCGCCAGGCTGCGGCAAGCGCTGCGTCATCGGGTGCTGCGTAACACCACTCAGGGCGGCGCCTAGCGTCGGCGAAGGAGAAAAAATGGAGGGGTTGACCAGCGGTTTTGTCACGTCCTTACTGATGGGGGGCCATCGTCGCCGGCATCCCGCTGTTGCTGGCTGGGCGGGGTGAGCAACTGTCGGAAAAGGCCGGCGTGCTGAATATCGGTTTGGAAGGAATGATGCTGGCCGGCGCCTGGTTGGGATTCTTGGTGGCCTGGCGCCATGATTCAATGGCGTTGGGCTTAGGGGCCGGGGCCGCAGGCGGGATGATGGTGGCGGCGCTAATGGCGGGCCTGTGTCTGTGGCTGCGGCTCAATCAGATAGTCATCGGCATCGCCCTGACCCTTGGCGCCGAGGGTGCAACCACGCTGCTGCTGCAAATGGCCTTCAGCCATAGCTATCCCCGTCTGGGCGGCGTCGACACCCTCAGCGTGCCGTGGCTTGCCAACCTGCCGGTTTTCGGCAAAGCCCTGTTCGTGCAGCCGCTGGTCGTGTATTTGGCCGTGGGGTGCGTCCCGCTGCTGGCCTGGCTTTATCACGCCAGCAACGCCGCGCTGGACGCCGCGGGGGTGAGCGTGCAGGGAACGCGTACGTTGGCGGTCCTGACGACCGGCGCGCTGGCCGGGCTGGGCGGCGCGTATATGGTGCAGATCGGCGCCGGTATCTTCGTGCCGTTCATGACACAGGGCAACGGTTTTATCGCTATTGTGCTGGCGCGCTGCTGTTCGGGGCGTGCCTGTCGATGACTACCGCGCTACAGGTGCTAGGTGTTAATCTCCCTACCGACGTTATTCAGATGCTGCCCTTCATCACCGTGATGCTGGTGCTCGTAATGCCACCCGCCACCGATGCCTACATGGCCCTTAAAGCTGCTTTAGCGGCGTGATGAGGCTATCCAGCCCTTCTATCTTTATCGCCAGCGCCAGGATCATGAGCTGGCCCAACCGCCCTTCCGGGAACTCCCCTTTGCGGGCAAACCAGAGCAAGTAAGGCTCGGGCAGATCGATGAGCATCCGCCCCTGATATTTGCCAAACGGCATCGCGGTATTGGCAATGGCCACCAGATCCTCTTTTTCCATTTTCGCCCCTTTGCGAGTCGGGTTATTCCCCCAGAAGACGCATCATTTCCGCCTCATCCATGATCGGAATATTTAATTGCTGAGCCTTGGACAGTTTAGATCCGGCCGCCTCCCCCGCGATCAGCAGATCGGTTTTGGCGGAAACGCTACCGCTGACCCGAGCGCCGAGCGCCATGAGCCGATCTTTGGCCTCATCCCGCGACAGGGTGCTGAGCGATCCGGTCAGAACAATGGTCTTACCGGCGAACGGATTATCCCCCGCCGCCGCGGATGCGGCCACAGGCGCCGGCCAATGGATACCTATCGTCGGGCTCAACAACTCTCTAATGACCTCAAGGTTATGGCTTTCCTCGAAAAAGTTGCGCATGTGGGTCGCCACAATCTTGCCGATGTCCTGCACCCCTGTTAGCGAGTCAATATCGGCGGCGGTCAGGGCGTCCAGCGTGCCATAAGCGGCAGCTAGATTAGCGGCCGTCGCCTCGCCCACCTCGCGGATCCCGAGCGCATAGAGAAAACGCGCGAAGGTGGTCTGTTTGGCCTTTTCCAGCGCATCCAGTAAATTTTGCGCCGATTTCGGCCCCATTCGCTCGAGCCAGGTCAGGATCTCTTTCGTCAGCCGGAATAGATCGGCCGGCGTTTTCACCAGCTCACGTTCCACCAGCTGATCGATAATCTTATCCCCCATGCCATCGATGTCCATCGCCCGACGCGAAACGAAATGCTTCAGCGCTTCCTTTCGTTGCGCGGCGCAGACGAGACCCGCGGTGCAGCGCAATACCGCCTCGCCCTCCACGCGCTCCACGTCCGAGCCGCAGACCGGGCATTGGGATGGAAACGCCACCGGCCGCGCATCCTCCGGCCGTTCTGAGGAGACAACACCGACGATCTGCGGGATGACATCGCCGGCGCGGCGGACAATCACCGTATCACCAATCATCAGCCCCAGCCGTTCGACCTCATCGGCGTTGTGCAGGGTGGCATTGCTGACCATGGCGCCAGACACCAGCACCGGTTCAAGCCGCGCCACCGGGGTAATGGCGCCGGTACGTCCCACCTGGAACTCCACGTCCCGCACCCGGGTCAATTGCTCCTGGGCAGGAAACTTATAGGCAATGGCCCAGCGCGGCGCGCGGGCGACAAACCCCAAGCGCTGCTGTAGCGCCAGGGAATCCACTTTAATGACCACGCCATCGATATCAAATCCGAGCGTCGATCGCGCCTCGTGCACGTGTTGATAGAACTCCAGCACTGCGGCGCTGCCGGTGCAGCGGCGAACACGATCGCTAACCGGTACGCCCCAGGCTTTAAACTGCAGCAGCCGCTCCCAATGACTTTCCGGCAACGCGCCGTCTTCCAGCAGGCCGACGCCGTAGCAATAAAACGTCAAGGGCCGCTTGGCGGTAATGGCGGGATCCAGCTGGCGCAAGGAGCCGGCGGCGGCGTTGCGCGGATTGGCGAAAACTTTGCCCCCTTCCCGTTTGGCGGTTTCATTCAGCCGCTGAAAGCCCGCTTCCGACATGAACACTTCGCCGCGTATCTCCAGCAGGCGCGGCAGGTTGCCGTTATCTTTTAAACGCAGTGGAATGGTGCGAATGGTGCGCACATTGGCGGTGATATCCTCGCCGGTGGTGCCGTCGCCGCGGGTGGCGGCTCGCACCAGCTCGCCGTTTTCATACAACAGGCTGACCGCCAGACCGTCCAGTTTGAGTTCGCAGCAGTAGGTCATGTCGTCATCGCGCTTAAGCCTGTCCCGCACCCGCTTGTCGAACGCCAGGAAACCGGGCTCTTCAAAAACGTTATCCAGCGAGAGCATCGGCACTTCATGGCGCACTTGGCCGAAGCTGTTCTGCGCCTGCCCTCCGACGCGCTGGCTGGGGGAATCGGCGGTCAGCAGGTCCGGCCGTTTAGCCTCCAGCTCGCGCAGTTCCGCCATGACCCGGTCATATTCGCTATCGGGCACTTCAGGGGCGGATTCCACGTAGTAGAGGTATTCCCAATGTCGCAACTGCTCACGCAGCCGCAGGATCTGTTGTTCTATCTGTTCCATGATGCACCATCAGCAGCAAAAACCCCCGCAAGCGGGGGCTGAGGAGTAACGCTATTTTAGCAGTAACCGTCCGGATAAGCGTAGCCGCAGACGGCGGGCGCTGGTGACACCTCTTCGACCGGTCGGGTTTCGCCGCGGCGCGCCGTTCAATCGCGCGTTCAGGCGCCGGCGTTGGCGTCCAGCACCTGGCGAATGCGCGCTTTATACCCATCCAATTTCTGCGGGGTCATCATGCACCGTTCGTCGTCAAGCACGACGCCGCCGCAATCATCGGCGATACGCTGGGCGGATTGCAACATCAGCTTAAAGTTTTGATGGGCATCGCCATAGGAAGGCACCATCATGAACATGGAGATACCGGGGGTGGTGAAGTCAGCCATATCGTCAGGATTAAAAGAACCGGGCTTGACCATATTGGCCAGGCTGAACAGCACCGGTCCGCTGCCGGCGGGGTTGAGATGGCGGTGGAAAATATTCATTTCGCCGAACTGAAAACCGGCCTGCAGCACGCTTTGCAGCAATTCCTCGCCGCCTAATACCGTCCCGTTGTGGGCGGCGACATGGAGCACCAGCACCGTTTCTTTTTCCCACACCTGCGACGGCGTCGCCGCGTCCACGGGGTCAAGGGCGGCGCGCCCGGCGGCGGGCAGTAGCGGGTCGTCGTCATACTCCGCATCGTCGCCTGGCGCTACCTGCGCGCGCGCGGGCATAGCGGGCTCGGCAGCGCGGATTTGCGGCGGCTCGCGGTGGGGCCTGGCGGCGCCGGGAGCGGACTGCCCGTGGCCTTCATCCAGCAGAGGATCGACATCATCATCATCGCGTTCACCCTCGCCGGCGTGGGCAGGGCGTGCGGCGGGACGTGAGAACTGCGCGTCGTCGTCGATGCGGCCGATATCCGCGTCGTGGTGGTGGCGCACGCGCGTCACGCGAACTTCACCCACCCCCTCATCCCGCTCAGACAGCGGCGGCTCGTCCTGATCCTGACGTTCTTGTTTCAGTCGTTTGACCGGGCGGTCGCGAAAAACCGCATAGCGCTCTTTACGGCTGGTCCAGAGACCATGTAAAAGTAACGCTATAATCGCGACCGCACCCACGACGATTAATATCAGACGCAAATCCTGCATCATTGCCATCTCAGCTGTTCTAATTCATTGCACATTGCCATAGCGGCAAACATTTACTCTCTTAACTGTATTTGCCTGCGTAGACAAGTGCAAGTCTACAGGGTACTTTCTGGCAAAAAGAGTTTGGCAAGTTATTTTTTGCTGCTTTTTCAGACAAAATGGACCCAGCGGCAGCCATAAACGCTAAAAACGTAAGCGCCCCGTGGAGGACGTCTTGAATTATTGGTGGGTTTGTTGTAAGAGACAGTAAACCTACGTTACACGCTTATGCTCATTGCATTTTCACATTGTATTGATTTTAATAACTTTTATTTCTATCCCGGTTTGAGTGATATGAAATTAGTGGTTCTGAAGTTTGTRATAGTGTCCATTAAAATTTAAGTGGACACTATCATCGCCGGATTATCCATGATCTGACAGCCGTCCCTTATAGGATGCGGGTTCACTAGGCATCGTAGTGGAGCATATTCTTACCGGGCCATACAACAAACCCACCAATAATTCAAGACGTCCTCCACGGGGCGCTTACGGAAACAGCGGCTCGCAAGTTTCTGTGCGCTTGCCCCGGATGATTTTTTCCAGCGTTACCATCGGCGTCAAACAGGCGACCGCCTGCCGTTCCAGATGTTCTTTAGCACGCAGTAATTGCCCACGCTTACAATATAATAAATACCAAGCTTCCATAGTAACAATTTACCTATCTCATCGAAGACTCAGCATAGCAAAAGCCATAACAGATATATAGCACCGAACACCGCCGCCGTGGGGCATCGGAGGGGCTTATTTTTATCGATTTTTGACAAAAGACCAGCAAGGCTGATAAACAGATCTTATAATGCAGGCTAAATACCGTTCCTGATGATGCTATGAAATACCGTGACTTGCGCGACTTCCTCGCCCTGCTGGAGCAGCGGGGGGAATTAAAACGAATCAGCTTGCCCATCGATCCCTATCTGGAAATGACGGAAATCGCCGACCGCACGTTGCGGGCCGGCGGTCCGGCACTGCTGTTTGAAAACCCTAAAGGGTATACCATGCCGGTGCTGTGCAATCTGTTCGGCACCCCAGAACGGGTGGCGCTCGGTATGGGACAGGAGAGCGTTAGCGCCCTGCGCGATGTGGGTAAATTGCTGGCATTTTTAAAAGAGCCGGTGGCGCCCAAGGGCTTTCGCGACCTGCTGGACAAAGTTCCCCAATTCCGCCAAGTGCTGCATATGCCGACCAAACGGCTAAACGCCGCGCCTTGCCAAGAGCAGATCTGGCAGGGTGAGGATGTGGATCTCGGCCGTATTCCGGTCATGCACTGCTGGCCCGGCGACGCCGCGCCACTTATCACCTGGGGGCTTACGGTTACGCGCGGGCCGCACAAAGAACGGCAAAACCTCGGTATTTATCGTCAGCAGGTGCTGGGCAGAAATAAGGTGATTATGCGCTGGCTGTCTCACCGCGGCGGCGCGCTCGACTTCCAGGAATGGACGCAGCAAAACCCCGGTAAACGTTTCCCCGTCGCGGTCGCTCTCGGCGCCGATCCGGCGACAATCCTGGCCGCGGTGACGCCGGTGCCCGATGCGCTCTCCGAATACGCATTCGCCGGCCTGCTGCGGGGTTACAAAACCGAAGTGGTCAAGTGTGTTTCCTGCGATTTAGAGGTGCCGGCCAGCGCGGAGATCGTTTTGGAAGGTTACCTTCAGGAGGGAGAAACGGCGACCGAAGGCCCGTATGGCGACCACACCGGCTATTACAATGAAACAAACAGTTTCCCAGTCTTTACCATAACCCATATTACCCAGCGGCGCGATGCGCTGTACCACTCAACCTATACCGGCCGTCCGCCCGATGAACCTGCGGTATTGGGGGAAGCGCTCAATGAAGTTTTCATTCCCATATTGCGAAAGCAGTTTCCGGAAATCGTGGATTTCTACCTGCCGCCGGAAGGGTGCTCCTACCGCCTGGCGGTTGTGACCATCAAAAAGCAATATGCCGGCCACGCCAAGCGGGTAATGATGGGAGTCTGGTCATTCCTGCGTCAATTCATGTATACGAAATTTGTTATCGTATGCGATGATGATATCAATGCACGTAATTGGAAAGACGTGATATGGGCGATGACGACCCGTATGGATCCGGCGCGTGATACGGTCTTGATGGAAAATACACCGATAGATTATCTCGATTTCGCTTCGCCGGTTTCCGGGCTGGGATCGAAAATGGGCATGGACGCGACAAACAAATGGCCGGGAGAAACACAGCGCGAATGGGGTACCCCAATTGAAATGGATCGGACGGTGCGCGCGCGCGTTGACGCTATCTGGGACCAGCTGGCTATCCTAAAAAATGGTCACGCGTCGTAATTACGCGGCGCCCGTGGCGAATTGCTTAATGACCCGACAGAGGGACTGCATGACAACATTGACCTGTAAGGTCTCTTCCGTGGATGCCATCACTGATACCGTTTACCGCGTACGGCTGGCACCGGAAGCGGCTTTCCATTTCCGCGCCGGGCAGTACCTGATGGTGGTGATGGATGAACGCGATAAACGCCCCTTTTCCCTGGCGTCAACGCCCATGGAAACGTCGTTTATCGAGCTGCACATCGGCGCTTCCGAACTCAATTTGTATGCGATGGCCGTCATGGATCGTATCCTGAAAGAGAGGGAAATTACCGTCGAAGTCCCGCAGGGCGAAGCCTGGTTACGTGATGATACCGGCAGACCCATCGTGCTGATCGCCGGCGGTACCGGTTTCTCCTACGCGCGCTCGATTTTATTGACGGTGCTGGCGCGCCAGCCCGAGCGCAAAGTGGCGATATACTGGGGCGGCCGTGAACGGGACCATCTCTATGATTTAGGCGAGCTGGAGGCGCTTACCCTGCAGCATCCGCAATTGTCCGTGGTACCCGTGGTCGAACAGCCGGATGAACAATGGCAGGGCCATTCCGGTACCGTCCTGATGGCGGTGATGCAGGACTATGGCTCCCTGGAGCCCTACGATATCTATATCGCGGGGCGCTTTGAAATGGCAAAAATCGCCCGCGAACGTTTTTGCGCCGAGCGCAGCGCCGTAGTTGATCGCATTTTTGGTGACTCTTTCGCCTTTATTTAAGCCGGTTCATCCGCATCAGCGCCGGTTCACTCGCGGCGGCGGCAGGGCGGGGGAGGCGGGACTCGGCGGGCCGGCCGCTGTTCCAGGCGGTGCGCTATGGTAATATGGGTCAATTACGTTCCGCATAGGGTCTGAACATGGAATCGCTTTCTTCGTTATATCAGGATCATCTCGCCACACTCCAACAGCGCACCCGGGAGATACTGCAGCGCCAGCGGCTGGATGGATTGCTGATCCATGCCGGCGAGCCGATAGGCCGCTTTCTTGATGATCATGACTACCCGTTTAAAGTCAATCCCCACTTCAAAGCCTGGCTGCCAGTCACCCGCGTACCGCACTGCTGGCTATGGCTGGACGGGGTAAACAAGCCGAAACTCTGGTATTACCTGCCCGGTGGACTATTGGTATCTCGTGGAACCGTTGCCGGACAGCTTTTGGACGCCGTATGTAGATATCGTGCCGTTCGCCGATCCGGGCGAGAATACCACACTGTTGCCGCCGCGCGATAGGGTCGCCTACCTGGGATCGGCGCCGCAGCGCGCCTCCCGCCTGGGGATTGAGCGTGAGTACATCAACCCGCAGCCGGTGCTGGATTATTTGCATTTTCAMCGCGCCTATAAAACCGACTATGAACTCGCCTGCATGCGCGAGGCGCAAAAATCAGCGGTAAACGGCCATCGGGCAGCGAAAGAAGCCTTTCTGTCCGGCATGTGCGAATTTGATATTAACATCGCCTACCTTAGCGCCTGTGGTCACCGCGATACCGATGTGCCTTATGATAATATTATCATCGCCCTGAATGAGCATGCCGCGGTATTGCATTATACCCGCCTGGATCAGCGCACGCCGGACCACGTCCACAGTTTCCTGATCGATGCCGGCACGGAATATAACGGTTACGCCGCCGACCTGACCCGCATCTATGCGGCGCAAAAAGACAGCGATTTCGCCGCGCTAATCACGGCGATGAATAACGAGCAGTAGGCGCTTATCGCCACCATTGAAACCGGTATCAATTACATCGACTATCATGTGCAAATGCATGGCAGAATCGCCAAATTGCTGCGGCAGTTTGAGATTGTCAGCGACCTTAGCGAGGACGCCATGGTGGCAGAGGGCATTACCGTGCCGTTCCTGCCGCATGGACTGGGGCATCCGCTGGGATTACAGGTAAATGATGTTGCCGGCTTCATGCAAGATGATCGCGGTACCTCTCTGGCGCCGCCGTCACGCTACCCCCACCTGCGCTGTACACGTGTGCTGCAGCCGCGGATGGTGTTGACGATCGAACCCGGTCTTTATTTTATCGAAACGCTGCTGGCGCCCTGGCGATCCAGCCCTTTCAGCCGGCATTTCAACTGGTCGCGCATTGAGAGCTTCAAGCCTTATGGCGGTATCCGCATTGAGGATAATATCGTCATTCGCGACAACCACATCGAAAACATGACGCGCGCGCTGAAATTGGCATGACGGCGTCATGGTTCGCACCGGCGGCGGTGGTCACGCTGACGGCGGAAATAAAAAAAAACCATTTTATCACGTTGCTGTCCCCCACGCGGGGGACCGATGCCGCTAAAGCTTACATTCTGCAATGTCGCCAGCAGCATCCGACGGCCGCGCATCACTGCTGGGCGTATATCGCCGGTCCGCCTTCCGACTCCCGTCAGCGGGGGTTTTCCGATGATGGCGAGCCCTCGGGCACCGCCGGTAAGCCTATGCTTGCTCAACTAGATGGAAGCGGTCTCGGGGAAATCACTGCGGTAGTGGTGCGATATTATGGCGGTATTCACTTGGGCACTGGCGGCCTGGTCAAAGCCTACGGCGGCGGCGTTCAGCAAGCGCTGAAACAGGTTTCGCCGGTGGCGCGTATTCCGCGCCGGCGTTTCGTGCTGCGCTGCGATTATCCACAATTAGCCTGGGTAGAGGCCGCGCTGCAGCAGGCCGAGGGCCTGATTGTCGAAGGTGACTATCGGGGATCGATTATACTCACACTCGAGATCCCTGTGCATCGTATCGCGATGGCCAATGATAGACTGCGCGATCTCAGCCACGGCGCATTGCAATTAACACCTGTTCCACAATAATGCCTTCCACCTGAATTGTGTACTCGTTAAGGATAGTGCAGACATGCATTTTCGCACCATAACCCGCATCGTGGGTCTGCTCGTCATCTTGTTCTCCGTGACCATGATTATTCCCGGTCTGGTGGCCTTGATCTACCGGGACGGTGCCGGCAGCGCGTTCGCGCAAACGTTTTTTTGCGCGCAGGCCATTGGACTCTTGCTCTGGCTACCTAATCGTCGCCAGAAAAGCGAATTGAAATCCCGTGAGGGCTTTCTCATTGTGGTGCTGTTTTGGACCGTCCTGGGCAGCGTGGGCGCTTTACCGTTTTTGTTTGCCGAACATCCCAATCTGTCGGTCACCGATGCGTTTTTTGAATCCTTTTCAGGGCTGACCACAACAGGCGCCACCGCGCTGGTGGGGCTGGATACCTTACCCCACGCCATTTTGTTTTACCGGCAAATGCTGCAGTGGTTTGGCGGTATGGGGATCATTGTCCTGGCAGTGGCGATTCTGCCGATTCTCGGCGTCGGCGGCATGCAGCTCTACCGCGCGGAAATGCCCGGTCCGCTGAAAGATAATAAAATACGCCCACGTATCGCAGAAACTGCCAAGACCTTATGGCTCATCTATGTCGCACTGACGATAGCCTGCACGCTGGCTCTGTGGGGCGCGGGTATGCCGGCGTTCGACGCGATAGGCCATAGCTTTTCTACGATTGCCATCGGCGGTTTTTCCATCCACGATGCCAGTATCGGCTATTACCATAGCCCGCTTATCAATACGATCGTCGCCGTGTTTTTACTGATATCCGGTTGCAACTATGGTCTGCATTTCGCCGCCCTCAGCGGCCACAATTTGAAAGTCTACTGGCGGGATCCCGAATTTCGCATGTTTATTTCGGTACAGTTGACGCTAGTGGTGGTCTGTATTTTGATTCTCTGGCGCTACGATGTATACAATTCCAGCCTGCAAACGCTTAACCAGGCTTTCTTTCAGGTGGTATCCATGGCGACCACCGCCGGGTTTACTACCGACAGTATCGCCCAGTGGCCGCTGTTTCTGCCGATATTGCTCCTCTGCTCGGCGTTTATCGGCGGCTGCGCCGGTTCTACCGGCGGCGGATTAAAGGTAATCCGCATCTTACTGCTCTACTTGCAGGGCTCGCGAGAACTGAAACGCTTGGTGCATCCAAACGCGGTTTACACCATTAAGTTGGGCAACCGGGCGCTGCCGGAGCGGATTCTGGAAGCGGTTTGGGGTTTTTTTTCCGCTTATGCGCTAGTGTTTATCCTCAGTATGCTGGCGGTGGTAGCCACCGGCGTCGATAATTTTTCCGCCTTCGCGGCGGTGGCGGCAACGCTTAACAACCTTGGGCCCGGCCTGGGGGTCGTGGCCGATAACTTTACCTCCATGAACGCGGTGGCCAAGTGGATCCTCATTCTGACCATGCTGTTCGGCCGTCTGGAGGTATTTACTTTATTGGTCCTGTTTACGCCGACTTTTTGGCGTGAGTGATACAAGGTTTACCATGAAAACGTTGATTCTCTACTCGAGCCATGACGGCCAAACGCACAAAATCGCGCGCGCCATCGCGGCTCATCTTACCGATTGCTGCGAATGTGATGTGGTGGATTTGCGCCTCGCCCGCGATCTTGATCTGCAGCGTTATCAGCGGGTGGTGATTGGTGCGGCGATCCGCTATGGCCATTTTGCCGCAGATCTTGACCACTTTATCGCGCAGCAGCTTGAATGGCTGCACAGTATCCCCAGCGCGTTTTATTCCGTCAATTTGACGGCGCGCAAACCCGATAAACGCACCCCCAGTACGAACGTCTACACCCGGAAATTTCTGGCGAAAACGCCCTGGCGGCCGGATCTTTGCGCCGTGTTCGCGGGTGCATTGTGCTACCCGCGCTATCGCTGGTTTGATCGGGTCATGATCCAACTGATAATGCGTGTGACCGGCGGTGAAACCGATCGCACCAAGGAAGTGGAATATACGGATTGGCAGCAAGTTTCTGCCTTTGCCGGTGATTTGGTGTAATTAACCACCAAACAGGCGACGCAGCGCCCCTAAAAAAAAACCAATCAAAATTATTTTAGTTATTTATCCTTGTCAACGGCCGTGAAGGCCCTATAATGCGCCTCCACTGACCGGGAACATAACCGGCTCAGCCAGAGGCAGGCGGCCCGCTACGGGCAAATAAAAGCTTGACTCTACAGCTGAAAAGCGTAATATATGCCACCCGCGCCGGTAGAGAAAACACCCTCCCGGCCACGCTCTTTAACAATTTATCAGACAATCTATATGTGGCACTCACAAAACGATATCGATACACGAAATATCAAGTCTTGAAGAGTGAACAAACTGGTATTCATATGAATACCAGTTTTAATTCTTTGAGCATCAAGCTTTTAATTGAAGAGTTTGATCATGGCTCAGATTGAACGCTGGCGGCAGGCCTAACACATGCAAGTCGAGCGGCAGCGGGAAGAAGCTTGACTTCTTTAGCCGGCAAAGCCGGCGAGCGGCGGACGGGTGAGTAATGTCTGGGGATCTGCCCGATGGAGGGGGATAACTACTGGAAACGGTAGCTAATACCGCGTAACGTCGCAAGAGCAAAGTGGGGGACTTTCGGGCCTCACACCATCGGATGAACCCAGATGGGATTAGCTAGTAGCTGGGGTAATGGCTCACCTAGGCGACGATCCCTAGCTGGTCTGAGAGGATGACCAGCCACACTGGAACTGAGACACTGTCCAGACTCCTACGGGAGGAAGCAGTGGGGAATATTGCACAATGGGGGAAACCCTGATGCAGCTATGCCGCGTGTGTGAAGAAGGCCTTCGGGTTGTAAAGCACTTTCAGCGGGAAGGAAGGCAGTGGCGTTAATAGCGCCATTGATTGACGTTACCCGCAGAAGAAGCACCGGCTAACTCCGTCCAGCAGCCGCGGTAATACGGAGGGTGCGAGCGTTAATCGGAATTACTGGGCGTAAAGCGTACGCAGGCGGTCTGTTAAGTCAGATGTGAAATCCCC
>NZ_JBLKSS010000050.1:0-13568 GCF_047607725.1 Sodalis sp. (in: enterobacteria)
GGTAATAAGCCTGGGTCGCAAGAACTATCTGTTCTTCGGTTCGGATAGCGGCGGCGACCGGGCGGCGCTGATGTATACGCTGATCGGCAGTTGCAAACTGAACGGCGTGGAGCCGGAAGCGTATCTGCACCATGTGCTGGCGATTATCGCAGATCATCCCATCAACAAAATCAAAGAGCTCCTGCCGTGGAACCTCACCATCCCTGCTGAATAACTGTCAATACGGCGCTGGGCGTATGCTTACGTGTATTCAACCCAATAAATTCGCCGTCAATCGTTTCCGCCTATGTGAATTATTTCGGCCACCCTACATCAATTGCACAATTCAGGTAATTATGCCGGACTAAGTTGCCCCGCCCATGACGGTAACTCACCATCATCGCCGCATCTTCCATTAAGATGGCCACACAGTGCCAATGTGGCCACAGAGTGTCGATGTTGGCGCGACAGAAAATGGACCCCGCCGCTGTCTCGCGAAAGGAGGGCTGGCAAATAGGGTGATGTTCTTTGCGGCGGGTCACAGATGTAGGGCATCGCCCTCTGCGGCAATCAGTTGGTTTTTTCGCCGAGGATAGCCTTCAGGTCGCTGCGCAAAGACGACAGGGTTTTGTCGACTTTTTCCTTGCGTTCCGCATCTTCTAGCAGGTTGATAATGGTCTCTGACAGGGTGTTTCCACGTCGCTGGGCCAGCGCGGCCAACCGTTGCCAAACCAGGTATTCCAGATCGATGGATTTCTTGCGCGTATGTTGATGTTCAGCGTTAAAGTGCCGCTTGCGCCGCGCCCGAATAGTTTGCTTCATGCGGTTTTCCAGCACGGGATGCATCGACTCGCGAATCCATTTCAGGATCTTTTCCGGCTGGTGCTGATAACTGATAAGCTCCTGAACAGATTCCGCCGCCGCACTGTTTTCCTCGTGACGGGAGATGCGCTCCCCTTCACGGTGTTTTTTAATCAGGTATTTCCACTTCCAACCTGTTTCCAGATTTTCAAGCTGCTGGTATTTCATAGGAGCGCACCTGTGACCGTGTAACCTATGCCTGATGATAGCATTGTTGGTTGTTATTTCACTAATATTTGTCCGTGCCGATCATTTGACGCCCGCATCGGGGCGTTGAGTCAATGATGCGTCAGGTAGCAAAACAGGCCGAGACGAAGCAATGTCTCTTCTTGTATAATCAGCGTTTCCCCCTGAACAGCGACGTTATTTATCATTTTGACCAATAAAAAATTAGAATGGAAATATTTACTGCCCGATCTGGCCGGTTTCGCGGCGGTATTTGACCAACCCTGCCCGCCTCTGTCCGCCCCTTTGGCAACGCTTCAGGCCCGTCTCACGGACGGGTTGACGCAATTTTGCCATTCACGCTCGCCCAGCCGTTTTATGCTGCTGACGGCACAAGAGGAGGATGAATATTTTCAGCTAATTGCCGAGACGGTGAAACAGATCCTGCCGGCGTCGGGTCAGCCCGTCGGCAGCCGCTATGTCGTGACCGGTATGGGCGCAAGCGAACAGCCGGCGACCAWGGTGGATGATAACTTCGCCGCGCGCGACGCCTGCGTCTGGCAGTCCTGGGTGGAATATGAGCCGCTGTTTGGCGCGCTGCGCTGCTACCGGGATGTGATCGATCTGCAGCCGGGCCTGGTGCATCGCGCCAACGGCGGTGTCCTTATCGTCGGCGTACGCGCGCTGGTGAGCCAGACTTTGCTCTGGCTGCGGCTCAAGCAGATGATCTTGCAGCAGCGCTTCGATTGGCTGCCGGCGGACGAAAACCGGCCATTGCCGGTGTCCGTACCGTCGATGCCGCTGAACTTGCGGCTTATTGTGGTCGGCAACCGCGAAGGATTGGCCGACCTTAACGATTTGCAGCCCGAGCTTACCCGTTTGGCGCTGTATGGCGAATTCGAGTCCGAATTGCGCATTGCGGGCGCGGAGGAGATGACCCAATGGTGCGCCTGGGTAAACACACTCGCGCAGCGCCAGGGATTACCGCTACTGAGCGCCGATGCTTGGCCGACGCTGGTGCGACAGTCGGTCCGCTACAGCGGCGATCAGTGCCAGCTGCCTTTATGTCCGCAGTGGCTCATCCGCCGGCTAAAAGAGGCGGCGCTGTACGGCTCCCAGCAAGCGCTGACCGCCGCGGCGTTTACTGACAGTGAGCGCACCCGTGTCTGGCGCGAGAGTTATCTCAGCGAGCGTATGCAAGACGAGATCGCCGAAGGCCAGATCATGGTGGAAACCGAGGGGCAGGTGGTCGGCCAGGTCAATGCCCTTTCGGTGCTGGATTTTCCGGGCCACCCGCTGCCGTTCGGCGAGCCGTCGCGCATTAGCTGCGTGGTCCATTTGGGCGACGGCGAAATCAACGACGTGGAGCGCAAGGCGGAACTGGGCAGCAATCTTCACGCTAAGGGCATGATGATCATGCAGGCGTTTTTAATGTCGGCGCTGGAGCTCGACCAACAGCTGCCCTTCTCCGCCTCGCTGGTCTTCGAGCAGTCCTATGGTGAGGTAGACGGGGATAGCGCCTCGCTGGCGGAAGGGGTGGCGCTGATTAGCGCCCTGGCGGATAAACCCATCAATCAGCAAATCGCCGTCACCGGCTCGGTGGATCAATTCGGCCGCGTACAGCCCATCGGCGGCGTCAATGAGAAAATAGAAGGCTTCTTTGCCCTGTGCCAGGCGCGTGAGCTGACCGGCGCCCAAGGGGTGATTCTTCCTACCGCCAATGTGCGCCACCTTTGCCTCAATGACGATGTCATCGAGGCGGTGCGCGAGGGGCAATTTTCTCTCTGGGCGGTGGAAACTATCGATGATGCGTTGGAAATCCTGACCACGATGCCGTTTGACCACGACAAGCGTCCAAGTCTTCTTGCGTCGATACGCGAGCGTATCGCCAATGTTAATCTGCACGAACGGCAACGTTTGCCCTGGGGCTTCCGATGGCTAAACTGGTTTAACCAGAGCTAAGGGAATTGTCAGCGGCCTGCATGTCGGGTAATGTGCGGGACTCAATAATTAAGGTTTAGAGAAATATGGTAGATAAACGCGAATCCTATATCAAAGAAGATCTGCTGGCGTCCAGCCTCGGCGAACTGTTCGGCAAAGAGGGCCCGCAGTTGCCGGCACCGAATATGCTGATGATGGACCGGGTGGTCAAAATGACCGAAGACGGCGGTAATTACAATAAAGGTTTCGTGGAAGCGGAACTGGATATTCATCCGGATATGTGGTTCTTCGGCTGCCATTTTATCGGCGATCCGGTGATGCCCGGCTGTTTGGGTCTTGACGCCATGTGGCAGTTGGTGGGTTTCTATTTGGGCTGGCTGGGCGGCGAAGGCAAAGGCCGCGCGCTGGGCGTGGGCGAAGTGAAATTCACCGGGCAGATTTTGCCGAGCGCGAAAAAAGTGACTTATCGCATTCATTTCCGCCGCGTGATTAACCGCAAGCTGGTGATGGGCATGGCTGACGGCGAAGTGCTGTGCGACGGTACCGTCATTTATACCGCGAGCGATTTGAAAGTCGGTCTGTTTAAAGATACCGCGGCTTTCTGATGCTCACCGCCGGCATGACGTTGATTCCTGCCGGCGCGCGCCGACGGTGTCCAAAAAAAACCTCCGCGCCAGGCGGAGGACCTTCTTGGGTGACAGATCAGATAACCGACCGGTCTTCCATGGCTTTGCGCCAGCCTCCCAACCAGTGAGAGCGTACGTCAAGTGATTGATATGGACAAAGTTTACGGGTACGCCCTGACAGACCCGCTTGATAGCCGCGTGAATGAGCACGTTCAAGGCGATCTCGTTTTTGTCTTTTCATAGGTTTATCCCTCATCATCTTGGCTGGTTGAAAGAAAACGGTAACCTCTAACGGCAAGGTTACACCTAATCTTTAACGAGAAAAGCGGCGAAGATCAAACCACCATGTCATCGATTTGTCATCTCGGCAGGGCAAAATTGACAAATCTCTCAGCCCTGAAAAAGACGCGGGTCGGGATAAACCGCTGAATTGTCTCTTGTGTCGGCCACCTCGGCGGACGCCGTCCACGACAGCCGGCGGCTTATGTAAATGATTATAATAAATAATTATTAGTTTATAGCTATAAATTCTTTCGCCACCTGCTGCCCGACCGTTTTCCAGCCCTGTGCCAGCGTACGCACCAGCGCGTCATAGCCATCCTTTTCCTGGGGCAGCGTCAGGTTAAACGGCTGGCGGATGACGCGTCCGTCGTGGGTCAGAAGCCACACCCCCCTGGACGACCGCGCGCCCATCGTAACGGCCGTGGAAACCGGTGATGGTCACCACCAGTTGGTCGCTGTCACCGCTGCTGCCGATGGGTTGCGTGGACACCAGCGTCCCCGGTAGCGCGGCGCTTAAATTTGCCACCAGCGATTGCTGTAACTGCTGTTCCAGCGGACTGGCCCACAGGTTGCTGCGGGCCGTGATGTACTGCACGTCGCTGGTTTGATAGACCAGTCCGTTGCCGGCCAGAAAATCCGCGACCGATACCTGCGCGACCCAAAGCTGCCGACGGGCAGCGCGGCTGTCGGCGCGAAAGGGCGTGGCGGCCGGTCCCTGCCCGTCGGCGGCGCTGCCCGCACCGGACGCGGACGCGCTTGCCCCGGCGGTGGAAAGTGTCGTCGCGTTGCTCGCCGACTCGAACGGCAGCTGATAGTAGGTGTTGCCGTCGCCGGTGGCGCAGGCGCCGAGCAACAGCACCGTCGCCAGCGCTAAAAGTCTCCCTTTTTGCATCATTTAGCCCTCTTCGGCTGTGGATCTTTACCTTTATCCGCTTCAAAAACCAGCACATTGCTCTTGCTGTTCAGCGTCCGCAGCACCTGATCGAGACGCTGCATGTCCGCCACCATTTTATTGTAGGCAGGGGCGCCGGGCTGGAACCCTTTCATACTGCGGTTCAGCTCTTTCAAGGTCTGCTGCATATCTTGGGGCAATTGCTGCATCGACGCGCTTTCGGTGATCTTATTCACGGCCTTCAGCGTGCGCTGTAGCTCCTGTAGCGTGCTCCGACTTTGCGCCAGCGTACTGGTGGCTTGATTGAGCATCGGATCGAGCGGTAGCGCATTGATTTTATCCAGCGTCGCGGTCAGTTTCTGCTGTATCTGCGCCAGACCGGCGCTGGTAGTCGGCAGGACCGGGTAACTCTTGACGGTGGATGGCCCCGGCCAGGCTTTTTGGCCTGCGGATAGAAATCCAAATCGACATACAGTGCGCCAGTCAGCAAGTTGGCGCTCTTGAGCGCCGCGCGGAAGCCCTGCCCTTCGGCCGCGGTCAGGCGCTTATTGATATTAAAGTTTTTACCCACCTTGCTGATAAAGCTATCCGGCTCAATGAGAATGAGCACCGGCACGCGATAGTCGCCGTTCATTTCCTGATCGGTGCTGACGGTGGCGAACGGCACCTCAGCCACGGTCCCCAGGCGAATGCCGCGGAATTCTACCGGCGCCCCCGGTTGCAGGCCGCGAATCGAATCGTCAAAGAACAGGACATAGTCCTGATGTTGGGTGTAGAGGGAATCGGCGATGTCGTTTTTATTATCAAACAGCTGATAACGCTGCTGTTCTTTGGCCGACTGTCCCAGTTCCCAGCCGGTCGGCACATCAAAACTGACGCCGCCGGCAAACAGCGTGGTCAGTGAGCCCATTTCCACGCGCATGCCGGAGGCCGACAAATTGAGCGCCACGCCGCTGTCCTTCCAGAAACGGACATTGGTGGTCACCAGGCTATCATAAGGCGCGTTGATAAAGAGCTGATAATTCATCATGCGCTTAAGCGGATCGAAGGTAAGCGCCCCGTGGAGGACGTCTTGAATTATTGGTGGATTTGTTGTATGGCCCGGTAAGAATATGTTCCGCTACGATGCCTAGTGAACCCGCATCCTATAAGGGACGGCTGTCAGATCATGGATAATCCGGCGATGATAGTGTCCACTTAAATTTTAATGGACACTATTACAAACTTCAGAACCACTAATTTCATATCACTCAAACCGGGATGGAAATAAAAGTTATTAAAATCAATATAATGTGAAAACGCAATGAGCATAAGCGTGTAGCGTAGGTTTACTGTCTTATACAACAAATCCACCAATAATTCAAGACGTCCTCCACGGGGCGTTTACGATCGAAGTGGCTGGTTTCCACCGTACCGACGCGGAAGCCGCGAAACAGCACCGGATCGCCGGCGCTCAGCTGACCCGAACGATCGCTGTCCAACTGGATACGGATACCGCGCGCATCGGGGGAAGCCAGCGGCGGTGCGTCCAACAGTTTAAATTCCCGCGATGTCTCTTCGCTGGATCCGGGTTGCAGCTGAATATAGGCGCCGGATAACAGGGTACCTAATCCCGACACCCCTTCCTTGCCGATCTGCGGTTTCACCACCCAAAACGCCGAGTCTTTGTTAAGCATTTTTTCCATGCCGTTATAGATGCGCGCTTTGATTTCCACCTGGCGCAAATCGTCACTCAGCATCACGCTCTCGACGGTGCCGACATCCACGCGGCGGCTTTTAATAGCGGTTTTTCCGGCTTCAATACCGTCGGCGCAGCTGGTTGTCAGGGTGATCACTTTGCCCTGATGGATGAAATGGTAAAACAGGATCCAGGCGCCAATGAGGACGTTAACAATGGGAATGATCCACACCGGCGACCAGCGTTTGATCTTCTCCACCCGGGCTTCCTGATAATTATTTTCCGTCAACGGTCGACTCCTTTAGCGTGGTATGCGAAGCCCTGTCCCACAAAAGACAGGGGTCAAAAGTTTTGGCGGCGATCATGGTCAAGATGACGACCGCGGCAAACAGCAGCACGCCGATACCGGGGCTGATGCTCATCAGCCTACCCATACGCACCAGGCCAGACAGCACGGCAATGACAAAGACATCAATCATCGACCAGCGGCCGACGAATTCCACCACCTCGTAGAGTAGGTGCATCCGTTCGCTGTCGGCCGCGTTTCGCTCGCCGCGACCGGCGGCGTCCCAGCACAGCCAGCCCAGCGCAATCATCTTCAGGCTAGGGACCATGATGCTGGCGATAAAAATCACCAGCGCCACGGTATCGAGCCGTCCTCCCACAGCAGGATGACGCCGGCCATGATGGTGGAGTTAAGCCGATTGCCAAGCCCATCGGTAATCATAATCGGCAAGAGATTGGCCGGCATATAGAGCATCAATGAGGTCAATAACAGCGCCAGCGTCCATTGCAGGCTATGGATACGGCGCGCGCCCTCGCGGGTGCGGCAGCGCGGACAGACGGCGGCGTCCGCGGGCAGGATTAGCGTACAATAGCTGCAGGCGCGTATGCCCTGCGCCAGACCGCCCTCACCGGGCCGCAAACGCGTTACCGGCGACGTGAACGGCATGATGACGTTCCATAACCAGCGAGGGTCGACGCACTGTAACGCCCTCAGCTGCAGCAAGCAGAAGAAACAGAAAGGAATAAAACCGTCGCCGATTCCTATCTGGCCGTAAGCCATCAATTTGACAAAGCTGACCAGCACCCCGACCAAGAAAATCTCCGCCATGCCCCAACTGCGCAGGGCGAATAATAACTTGGCCAGAAAAGCCTTCAGGCGAAACGGCAGCGGTACATCCAGGCACAATAAGATGATCATTATCATGCAAAGCGCGGGGATCGCCTGTACACACAGCAGAAACACGCCTGCCAGGCTGGAAAAATGATCGCTAACCATCACCAGCGGAATTTGCGGCAGCGTTATTTGCCGCTTTATGCCGGAGACTTCCATATTGACGAACGGGAAGAGGTTGGCCAGCCCCTGCATCACCAGCGCGCTGATGGCGAACCCCACCGGCTGGCGTTTCGGATCGTACCAATAGCTCTGCAGGGTGTTGCGGCACCGCGGGCAGATCCCCTTCTGGCCGGGCGGCAGCGGCGGCAGCGCCACCAATAAATCACAGTGCGGGCAAAGCACGTGATGCTGATGTCGGGGATAATCGCACACGCCTACCTCCTATTGTGCTTTCCGTTTGCGCGGGTTAACGGCGGGCGGCATGCGCCGTCCGCCAGGGCCTATTCCGCCGCGCCGTTCTTTTGCGCTTCCAGCGTTTCCCAGCGGGTGAACGCCTGCTCAAGCGCGTCTTCCGCCTGCGCAATCGCCGTCATCACCGGCTGCGTCGTCTCGTGGGGTTGACTGAAAAAGTCCGGCGCCGCCACTTGCGCCTGCAGTTGGCCTATTTCCTGCTCCAACCGCTCGATCTGCCCCGGGAGGGTTTCCAGCTCCCGTTGCAGGTTATAACTGAGTTTCCCCCCGCCGCGTTTGGCAGAAGATGGGGTGGAGCCAGGCGCGGGCGCCGGGGTCTTTTGCGCCGGCGTCGGCTGCGCCCTTAGCACGCGCCGATTGCTGCGCTGGCGCTGCGCGTCAAAATAACCGCCCACGTAGCATTCGATGCGGCCTTCCCCTTCAAAAATCCAGCATTCGGTCACCGAGTTATCCACGAACTGGCGATCGTGGCTGACCAGCAGTACGGTGCCCTGATAGCTGTCGAGGAGCTCTTCCAGCAACTCCAGGGTTTCGACATCGAGATCGTTGGTGGGTTCGTCAAGAATCAGCAGGTTGCTGGGATTGAGAAACAGCCGTGCCAACAACAACCGATTGCGCTCGCCGCTTGAAAGCGCTTTTACCGGCGTCATTGCCCGTTTCGGATGAAACAAAAAGTCCTGCAGGTAGCCCAACACGTGGCGCGAGCGACCGTTGACCATCACCTCCTGCTTACCCTCGGCCAGGTTGTCCATCACGGTACGCTCCGGATCGAGCACCGCGCGATACTGGTCGAAATAGGCGACTTCCAGCTTGGTACCGCAATGTATGCGGCCGCTGTCGGCGCCAAGTTGACCCAGCATCAACTTCAGCAGCGTGGTTTTACCGCAGCCGTTGGGGCCGATAAGGGCGATTTTATCCCCGCGCTGCACCTGCGCGCTGAAGTGGCTAATCAGCGGTTTCCCTTCTATACCATAGCTGACATCTTCCAGTTCAAAGACGATTTTGCCCGACCGTGCCGCCTCTTCCACCTGGATTTTCGCGCTGCCCATCACCTCGCGCCGTTCGGAACGCGCCTTGCGCAACGCTTTCAGGGCGCGCACCCGGCCTTCATTACACGTGCGCCGGGCTTTGATCCCCTGGCGGATCCACACCTCTTCCTGAGCCAGTTTGCGATCGAATTCGGCGTTCTGCAGTTCCTGCACCCGTAGCTCTTCCTCTTTTCCTTCCAGATATTTGTCATAATTACCCGGCCAGGAAACCAGCTTGCCGCGGTCCAAATCGACGATGCGGGTCGCCATCTCGCGGATAAACGAGCGGTCATGGGAGATGAAAATAATACTGCCGGGAAAGGTCTTCAGGAAAGCATCCAGCCAGTCGATCGTTTCAATATCCAGATGGTTGGTGGGCTCGTCTAGCAGCAACACCTGCGGTTCGCACACCAGCGCGCGGCCCAGCACCGCCTTGCGCAGCCAGCCGCCGGACAGCGATGACAGCTGGCTCTCGGCGTCCAGACCTATCTGCGCAATCACCTCATGGATACGCTTTTCCAAATGCCACAGGTTCTGGTGGTCGAGGATCTCCATCAGCCGGCCCATCTCTGCCAGATTTTTTTCGCTCGGGTCTTGTTCTACCCGCTGAGAAATCCCGTGATAGGCTTTCAGTATTTGCGCCTGCGCCTCGACCCCTTCGGCAACGAAATCAAAGACGCTGCCGGTGACGTCCCGTGGCGGGTCCTGCTGCAGCTGGGCGACGATCACATCCTGCTCGAAAATCAGTTGACCATCGTCGAGGGGCACCTCGCGGCTCAAGATCTTCATCAAGGTGGATTTACCGGCGCCGTTGCGCCCCACCAGGCAGACTCGCTCGTTGCGCTCAATATGCAGCTCAGTGTTATCCAGCAGCGGCGCATCGCTGAACGACAACCAGGCGCCGGAAAGACTGATTAATGACATGGCGTAGAGATCCTTGTCCGCATGGCTTATCAGCCAGCAGTGATGAATTTGGCGGTTGCGGGTGAAGTCCGGCGAGCGGGTACGATCGGTTATCGGCTGCGCCCGCAGGCCCAGCGCGGTCAGCCCCGCATCATCCAGTTGGAAACCGCGTCTGTTGTTGGAGAACATAATGGTGCCGCCGGGGCGCAACAGCTGTTTGAGTTCGGCCATCAGCGCCAGATAGTCGCGCTGAACGTCAAAGGTATCGGCCATCCGCTTGGAATTGGAGAAGGTGGGCGGGTCGATAAATATCACATCGAACGTTTCCTGCGCCATCGACAGCCACGCCAGGCAATCCGCCTGTATCAGCCGGTGCTGACGGCCCACCAGGTCGTTGCTGCGCAAATTTTTTTCTGCCCACTCCAGAAAGGTCCGCGACATATCCACCGAGGTAGTGCTGCGCGCGCCACCAATGCCGGCATGTACGCTGGCTGTGCCGGTGTAAGCGAACAGATTGAGGAAGTCTTTGCCGCGGCTCATTTCCCCCAGCATTCTGCGCGCGATGCGGTGATCGAGGAATAGCCCGGTATCCAAGTAGTCGGTCAAGTTGACCCATAATTTGGCGCCGTACTCCTCCACCAGCAGGAATTCGCCTTTCTGCGCCAGTTTTTCATATTGATTCTTGCCTTTCTGCCACTCGCGCGCTTTGACCACCAGACGGCTGGCCGGTATCGCCAGCACCGCCAGTGTGGCGTTAATCACATCATACAGCCGCTGACGCGCGCGCTCGGGTTCCACGCTTTTCGGCGCCACATACTCCTGGATAACCACCCAGCTGCTGTAGCGATCGATAGCGACATTGTATTCCGGCAGATCGGCGTCATACAGCCGGTAACCATCCAGCTTTTCCCGCTCGACCCATTTTTGCAGCGAGCGCACGTTTTTGCGCAGGCGGTTGGCGAAATCGGCGGCGATTTGCCCTTCCACCTGGCCGGGCGCGACGGCGGTTTCCGCCAGCAAGTAATTTTTCTGCTCGCAGTCCAGCGGGCCGTTTTTGGCTTTGAAACTGCGTTCTGCGCGCAGCATCAACGCGCCGAGCAGCGCCGGCGAGGCGCTGAACAACGATAGCCGCCAGCCGCCGAACCGGCTTTTCATGAACCGGCCGAGCTGATTGTGCAGGGCGATAAGCGCTGGTTCACTCTCCAGGCGTTCACCGTAAGGTGGGTTGCTCACAACCGTCCCGCGCGGCCCCTCCTGCAGCGGATTTACCAGCTGCGCCACCTCGCCTGCCTGGAAGGTAATCAATGCAGAGACGCCGGCGCGGCGCGCGTTTTGGCGCGCCTTCTCCAGCACCCGGCTGTCGACATCGGAGCCGTAAAAGCGCGACGCCGTTTGCGCCAGCCCCGCTCGGGCACGCTCGCGCGCTTCGTGCACCGTCTCTTGCCATAGCGCCTCATCATGCCCGGACCAGGCGGAAAATCCCCAACACGGGCGCGTAAGCCCGGGCGCGCAATCGGCCGCGATCAGCGCCGCTTCAATCAGCAGCGTACCGGAGCCGCACATCGGATCCAGCAGCGGCGTGCCGGTTTGCCAGCCGGAGCGCAGCACGATGGCGGCGGCGAGATTCTCCTTTAACGGCGCTTGACCCGCGGCGTCGCGATAGCCACGCTGGTGCAGACTGCTGCCGCTCAAGTCAAGCGACAGCATCACCCGGTCGCGGTGCAGATAGGCCTGGATGCGAATATCGGGCTGCTGGCGGTCGACATCGGGCCGGCGTGCGCCGTGGCGGGTAAAAATATCGACGATGGTGTCCTTGACCTTCAGTGCGCCATACTGGCTGTTGCGGATTGCCGCGTTGGTGCCGCTGAAATGCACGGCGAAACGTTTATCCACCGTAAACAGCGACGGCCAGTTCACCGCCTGCACATCGCGATACAGGTCGCCATCGCTGTCGACGCTGAACTCGTTCAGCGGCAGGACGATGCGCGACGCCAGACGACTCCACAACAGCGCGCGGTAAAGCAGCCGGCTATCGGCCTGGAAGTGCACGCCGCCCAGCGCAATTTTACACGAGGCGGCCCCCAGGGTTTCCAGCTCGCTTTTCAACAGTTCTTCCAAACCTTGTGCCGTGGTGGCAAACAGAGAATTCATCTGGTCCCTTATTATTAATTAAAAAGAAAATCGTTGCGCATTATAGCCAATCCTGCCCCATTGTCATAAAGTTGACCGTCATCACAAACGGCACGGAGGCAGAATGAGTATTTTATCGCGCTTATATGTGCACCCGGTGAAATCAATGCGCGGGCTGCCGCTGTCGCATGCCCTGGCCGGCGCCGAAGGGTTGACGTTTGATCGCGTTTTTATGCTCACCGACGCCGGCGGCGTCTTTATCACCGACCCCGACGGGCAAAGCCGCCACGTGCGTTTTGCCGATTTTTCCGCGCCGGCACAGCCGGGTGAGGTCTGGGGGAATCATTTTACCGCTTATCCGGCGCCGGAGACCATCAATACCTGGCTTTCCGGCTATCTTGAACAGCCGGTTACCCTCTGCTGGACGGGCGAGCATAGCCACCGGCGGGTAAAACGCTTCCCTGCCGTCCCGCTATCGTTCGCCGACGGTTATCCTTATTTACTGATAAGCGAAGCGTCCTTTTTGGATTTACAGCGCCGCTGCCCGGCGGGGGTCACTCTGACCCAATTTCGGCCGAATCTGGTGGTGACCGGCACCGAAGCGTATGCGGAGGATAGCTGGCATCATCTGCGTATCGGCGAGGTCGAGTTTGAAGTGGTGAAACCCTGTAGCCGCTGTGTTCTGACCACGGTCAACGTGGAACAGGGCCATAAACATCCTGAGGGTGAGCCGCTGCGCACCTTACAAGGCTATCGCAGCGCGGACGACGGCAACGTCGATTTCGGCCAGAATATTATCGCCCGCACCACCGGTATCGTGCGGGTGGGCGACAATGTCGAGGTCCTGAGCACCCGTAAGCCGCACCGCTATCGCGCCGGCAGCCCCGCAATCACACCCGCGCCGCCGCCCCAGGCCGCCGACGCGCCGGTGACCATTGTGTATCAGGGCCGGCAATTTACCGGCAACCAACGGGATATTTTACTGGAGCAGTTGGAGCTACAGGGCATTCGCATCCCCTACTCCTGTCGTGCCGGCATTTGCGGCACCTGCAAGGTGAAATTATTGTCGGGTGACGTTGCGCCGCTGACCGGCAGCGCGACGGCATCAGCGCCGTGGATCCTGTCTTGCAGTTGCCTACCGCACGGCGATGTACACCTGGAATAGGAATAGCGCCCGCGTGAGCGGCCTGGGACCGCTGACGCTTTCGCCAGCCTGGTCTGGCCTTATACCGCCGGCGCGAACTGCAAATCGTCCTGGCGAGGCGCCGGCTGGAGTCGGTCATGCATGATTTTTATCGCGTCGCCAAGGGCCATCCGGCGGCCGGCCAGCGTCAGACAGGGTTGGGCCAGCAGTAAGCGTACGCCCAGCGCCGTCTGTTAATTCTCCATCAAGTTATTGAAGATGATGTCCATTATTTTTTTAATGGGCGCAATTCATGAAACAAACCCCACCAAAACCCTCAAGACGTCGTCCCAATTTCCCGCTGGACTT
>NZ_JBLKSS010000051.1:0-12363 GCF_047607725.1 Sodalis sp. (in: enterobacteria)
TCCAGCGGGAAATTGGGACGACGTCTTGAGGGTTTTGGTGGGGTTTGTTTCATGAATTGCGCCCATTAAAAAAATAATGGACATCATCTTCAATAACTTGATGGGGAATTAACAGACGGCGCTGGGCGTACGCTTACTTTCCGTTGGCCACCAACGGCGCGATGGAGCCTTATCCCTATCAGGCCGGCACCGCGGGCGCACTGGTCGGCGGCCTGCAAAATATCGGCTCAGGCGTCGTTGCCGGCTTCTCCTCGCTGCTGCCGCAGCAAGGCCAGTTCAGCCTGGGGATGATAACCTTCGCCATGGGTATGCTGATTCTGCTGTGCTGGTTGCCGCTGTCGCAAACCATGCCCCGCCAGGGTTCGGAAATAGTCTAGGAACGCGCAGCAGCGGGCTCGGCGGTGGTTCATAGGATGAAGGGATGCAGCGCGGCATCCTTGCGATCGAGATAGTGAATCGAGGTAATGCGGCGAATGGTGCGGCTTTTGCCGCGGATAAGCAGCGTTTCGGTGGTGGCGATATTGCCTTTGCGTGTGATGCCGTTCAGCAGGTCCCCTTTGGTAATGCCGGTGGCGGAAAAAATGACGTTATCGTTGTGGGCCAGCTCATCCGCGTCGATCCGGCGGTTCTCTTCGCTGTCGCCTTTCACCTGATGCCGCGGCAGCAGACGGCCTTGCATATCCCCATCCAGGGCGCGGGATCACCGTGGTGGAAATCACCCCCTCCGGCGCGCCGCCGATGCCGTACATGACGTCAACTTCGCTATCAGGCATGCAGGTGAGGATGGACGCGGCAACGTCGCCATCGGGGAAGGTAAAAACGCGCACTCCAAGCCGCTGCAACGATTGGGTGCAGGCATCATGACGCGGCTTGGCCAGCAGCGACACCCTCAATTCCGACAGGGTTTTTCCCAGACGGCTAGCCACCGCGCGTAAATTATCCTCCAGCGGGGCGGCGAGATCGATGGCGCCCCGCGCCGCCGACCCGACCACCAATTTTTCCATGTACATATATCCGGCGCGTGTAAAAATGCGCCTTTTTCAGCGACGGCCAGCACCGTCAGGGCGTTGGCCTGTCCCAGGGCGGTCATGCGGGTGCCTTCGATGGGATCGACGGCGATATCCACCACCGCGCCGACGCCGGTACCAACCGCTTCACCGATATAGAGCATCGGAGCTTCATCGATCTCCCCTTCGCCTATCACAATGCGGCCATTGATCGGCACCTGATTCAGCACAATGCGCATAGCCTGAACCGCGGCGTTGTCAGCGGCGTTTTTTATCGCAGCGGCCCAGCCAGCTGTAGCCGGCCAAGGCGGCGGCTTCGGTGACGCGGGAGAATTCAATGGCTAATTCACGTTTCATGACGATGGGTTTCCTGACGGCAAAGATGAATATTGCCGTCAGTTTACCACACTCCGCCGCCCACTCAGGGGATTCAGGCCGGGGTTGGCGGGGCCGTTACTTTTCGTCCTGCTCTTCCCAGGCGCGTGCGCGTGCCACCGCTTTCTTCCAGCCTTCGTAGCGATAATTGCGCTCCACGGTTTCAATACCGGGACGGAATTCACGTTCGATAACCGCTTTGCTGCGCACCTCCTCCAGATCGCTCCAGAAGCCGACCGCCAGACCCGCCAGGTAAGCGGCGCCGAGCGCGGTGACTTCCCGCACTTCCGGGCGTTCGACGCGGGTACCGAGAATATCGGACTGGAACTGCATCAGGAAATTGTTGGCGACCGCGCCGCCGTCAACCCGCAGCGCTTTCAGCCGCTCGCCGGAATCCGCCTGCATCGATTCGATCAGATCGCGCGTTTGGAAGGCAATCGACTCAAGCGTCGCGCGGATGATGTGGTTGGCGTTCACGCCGCGCGTGATGCCGAAGATGGCGCCGCGGGCGTAAGGATCCCAATAGGGAGCGCCGAGACCGGTAAAGGCCGGCACCACATACACGCCGTTGGTGTCTTTCACCTTGCCGGCGAAATATTCCGAATCGGTGGCGTCGTTAATCAGTTTCATCTCATCGCGCAGCCATTGAATGGCGGCGCCGGCGACAAACACCGCGCCTTCCAGCGCGTAATTCACTTCGCCGCGCGGTCCGCAGGCGATGGTGGTCAGCAGACCGTGGCGCGACTGTACCGCTTCGGTGCCGGTGTTCATCAGCAGGAAGCAGCCGGTGCCGTAGGTATTCTTCGCCATGCCGGGCGTTACGCACAGCTGGCCGTACAACGCCGCCTGCTGATCGCCGGCGATACCGGTGATGGGAATGCTGGTGCCGCCTTTCCCGCCGATATTGGTCTGGCCATAGATTTCCGAGGAGGGCCGTACCTTGGGCAGCATGGAACGCGGAATATCCATGATATCCAGTAGGCGGTCATCCCACTCCAGTTCATGGATATTGAACAGCATGGTGCGCGAAGCGTTGGTGTAGTCGGTGACGTGGACCCGTCCCTGGGTCATTTTCCAAATGAGCCAGCTATCAACGGTGCCGCACAGCAATTCGCCGCGCTTAGTGCGCTCGCGGGCGCCCTCCACATGGTCGAGGATCCATTTGACCTTGGTGCCGGCAAAATAGGGGTCAATGACCAGACCCGTAGTGTGGCGCACATATTCTTCGAGGCCGTCGCGTTTCAGTTTTTCGCAGATGTCCGCAGTGCGTCGGCACTGCCACACGATGGCGTTATAGATGGGTTTACCGCTCTCTTTATCCCATACCACCGCGGTTTCCCGCTGGTTGGTGATGCCGATGCCGGCGATTTGATCGGAGCGGATATCGGCTTTGGCCAGTACCTCCACCAGGGTCAAACTCTGGCTGGCCCAGATTTCCATCGGGTCATGTTCCACCCAGCCGGGCTTAGGATAAATTTGCGTAAACTCCCGTTGGGATACGCTGACAATGTTGGCGTCGTGATCGAGCACGGTCGCGCGCGAGCTAGTGGTTCCCTGGTCAAGCGCGACGATATATTTTTTTTCTGCTGACATAAGAGTTTCTCGCTATTTTAGACGTTCAACAAAGGAAATCAGGTTTTGGGTTCGGAGCGCGCAGCGCGGCTTTGGGCAACGGCGACATCATCGGCCTCTTCGCCGCTCAGTTGGCCGGGCAGATGCGGCCCAATCAACGCGCGGTAGCCGAAAGCGCCCAGACAGGCGCCAACCACCGGGGCGATCAACGGAACCAAAAAGTAAGGGATTTCCTGGCCGCCGGTATAGGCGACTTTGCCCCAGCCGGCCAGGAAGGCGAAGGTTTTGGGGCCGAAATCACGGGCGGGATTTAGGGCGAAGCCGGTCAGCGGCCCCATCGAGGCGCCAATCACCGCGATCAGAATACCGATCAGTAACGGCGCCAGGGGGCCGCGCGGGATGCCGTTGCCGTCGTCGATCAGCGCCAGGATCAGGCACAGCAGGATGGCGGTAATCACCATTTCCACCAAAAACGCCTGGGCCACCGAGATATGCGGATTAGGATAGGTTGAAAAAATACCGGCGAGATCCAGACTTTCGACGCTGCCGCGAACCATATGGTGTGCCTGCTCATAATCAAAAAACAGATTATAGTAAAGGCCGTAAACCAGCGCCGCGGCGCAGAAGGCCCCCAGCATCTGAGCCACGATATACGGCAGCACTTTGCGCCGCTCGAAGCTGGCGAACAGCCAGAGCGCAATGGTGACCGCCGGGCTGAGGTGCGCACCGGAAACAGCCGCGGTGAGGTAGACCGCCATTGCCACGCCCATGCCCCAGATAATGCTGATTTCCCACTGGCCGAAAGATGCCCCGGCCAATTTCATGGCGGCGACACAGCCGGCACCGAAGAAAATCAGTAATCCTGTCCCGAGGAATTCGGCGATGCATTGCCCTTTTATTGTCGGTGATGTTAATTGGCTCATAAACGGTTCCTGTGGCTGGAAAGGTGTCGAACCAGGTTGATGCAACACCCTTGTCACTGATAAAATATAGGGTAATAACTTATGTAGTTATAATGTGAATTTATCGTTAACGAGCAAAAACGAGAAATATCGAACTCTAAATGTGTGGGCCGTGTCATAAAAATGCGGGTATTCGCTTAAAAATTTGTTCCTAAACACCTATTTGTTACGCTGCTAAGTACCTTAATTTTTTTGCCACGTTTCCCTCTCAAAGGAAAACGCACGCGCCGCCGCCGGCCGGAAGAAAGAAGCCGGCATGACGGGTTCTCCCGCCGCGGGGCGAACCGCCGGCATGGACGGGGGTCTAATGTCCTAATTGAGACAATGTGTATGGACACGGGCAGGTAGGCTACTTAAAATCCGGTATCAGTCACAGCAAAGGGTAGCTGCAACACGCCTAGGCGGTCGGCTTTTTCGAGTTACACAAAGGTGTGTAGCGACCACTGACCAAGACGCCTTGTGTCTTTAGGGGGAAACAAATGGCATTTGAAGTATTTGAGAAACTGGAAGCGAAAGTCCAGCAGGCGATTGATACCATCACGCTTCTGCAGATGGAAATCGAGGAGCTAAAAGAAAAGAACACTAGCCTGAGCCAGGAAGTTCAGCAGGCGCAGAGCAACCGTGAATCGCTGGTGAACGAAAACGAGCAGCTTAAGCAGGAGCAGCATATGTGGCAAGAGCGCTTGCGCGGTCTGTTGAGCAAAATGGATGAGGTTTGAATTCCCCTAGGGATTGCCTGCGGGCGGTGCGCGCATCGCCTTGTGCGTCCGGGCAGCGGCGCTATGCATCCTGACCTGACGTACTCCGGCGGTGATCTCCGCTGAGCCGCTTGCCGGCATCGGGCGTTGCCCCAGAGATCACCCCGCCGGGCCGACATGGGACGCCGGCTCGGCTACTGACGGCGCTCGTGGAGCCGTTAGCATTATTCCAAATCTAGCGCGTCTTCGGACAGGATGACCCCGGTATTATCGGCATAGAGATGATCGCCGGAAAAGAAGGTGACGCCGCCGAAATTCACCCGGATATCGCTTTCGCCAATGCCTTCGCCGGCGGGGGTGGCGGCCATAGCCTGAATGCCCAGATCCAGCTCTTCCAGGTCGTCCACCTGGCGCACCGCGCCGTAAACCACGATCCCTTCCCATTCGTTCTGCACGGCCAGATTGCCCAGTTCGGCATCGATGAGCGCCCGTCGTACCGATCCGCCGCCGTCCTCCAGCAGGACGCGGCCGCGGCCGTTTTCTTCCAGCAGCTCGTAGAGCAAACCGTTATCCTCAAAACACTTCACGGTCGTTATCTGACCGCCGAAAGAGGTTCTGCCGCCAAAATTAGTGAAAAGAGGCTCAACAACGTTCACGTTTTCCTGATAGATGTCACATAATTCGTAAGCGCCCCGTGGAGGACGTCTTGAATTATTGGTGGGTTTGTTGTATGAGACAGTAAACCTACGTTACACGCTTATGCTCATTGCATTTTTACATTGTATTGATTTTAATAACTTTTATTTCCATCCCGGTTTGAGTGATATGAAATTAGTGGTTCTGAAGTTTGTGATAGTGTCCATTAAAATTTAAGTGGACACTATCATCGCCGGATTATCCATGATCTGACAGCCGTCTCTTATAGGATGCGGGTTCACTAGGCATCGTAGTGGAACATATTCTTACCGGGCCGTACAACAAACCCACCAATAATTCAAGACGTCCTCCACGGGGCGCTTACGAACAGTGCACAGAACTGTGAGTAGCCGAGGGCATCACCGCCCACGGCGGCCTGATATTCCATCCAGAGCAGCTGTTTGGTCACGCCCTTGCGGCTTAACTCGGTATCGATATCAATCCAGCTGGGTAAGGTCTTGATAGCCTTCTCGAATTTGCCGGGATAGAGCAGGCGGTCGAGGTCGACGGGGGACAGTTCCGCCGGCAATGGCCAGACCAGGTTAGCCACCGTGAATCGGCCGAGGATATCGTGCACTGTGGTACAGCCGATGCCGAGCGCTGCTGCGATGGTACGATTCGAGCGACGCTGCTCAAATTTCATGCGTAATACATTGATATATATGTACATTTCTGTTCTCGCGTTCTTCTTTTTACGTGCCATGCCATACCCCCGGAAGCTAAAAGTCTCCAGAGTATGGAGGAACAGAAGATGAGCGATCTGACAGAATCGGAATCAGTGATCGGACGTGACCGGAACCAGCAGCTGACCATCCTCGGCATCAAACAGGTGCCGGCGGATTTGGTGGAAGCCGCGGAGTCATTCGGCGCCAGTCCGCGCCAGATGCTGTTCAAAGTGCAATTGCTGCTGGCACTGCCGACTATCATGGAGGGGATCAATCAGACGCTGATGCTGGCGCTGTCGATGGTGGTCATCGCCTCGATGATCTCGGTCGGCGGCCTGGGACAGATGGTGCTGCGCGGCATTGGCTGGCTCGACATGGGCTTGGCCACCGTCGGCGTCGGTATTGTCATCCTGGCGATTATCCTCGATCGCCTGACGCAGTCGTTGGGCCGCGACAGCCGCAGCCACGGCAACCGCCTCTGGTACAGCAGCGGCCCGCTGGGACTGATAACCCGTCCTTTTCGCAAACAGGCATAACCTTTTCCCCGAAGGCGGGCAACGGCAGCGTATTGCGCCGCTGCCCGCCCTAAACAGAACAGGAATTCTCCATGCGTTATACCTTTATCTGTGCGCTCGCGCTCACCTCCGTATTCACCCAGTCTGTCTGCGCCGCCGCGCTGCTCGGTAAAGGCGTGGTGGTAAAACCGGTGCAAAGCTCGCTGGCGGAAGAATCATTTCAAACCGAGCTGGTTAACCGGGCGCTGCAGAAACTGGGCTACGACGTTCAGCCCACTAACGAAGTGGATTACAACGTCGCCTACACCGCCATCGCCAACGGCAAGGCGGATTTGTCCGGCTGTACGCCAGGCTGGGGCTGTGAGGCGGTCATTAACCACCACATCAAGGCCTATGGCTTGAGCGCGACCGTCGAGCATAATCAGGGAAACTATGCGGCGATCATGGCCGATACCATCAGCCGCTACAAGGAAGGTAAACCTATTTTGTATTACACCTGGACGCCGTACTGGGTAAGCGACGTACTGGTGCCGGGACGCGATGTGGTTTGGTTACAGGTGCCGTTCTCCTCGCTGCCGGGTGAGCAGAAAGGGATCAGCACTAAGCTGCCCAACGGCGCAGACTATGGCTTCCCCGTCAACAGCATGCGCATCGTCGCCAACAAACAGTGGGCCGAGGCCAATCCGGCAGCAGCCAAACTCTTCGCCATCATGAAGCTGCCGATTGCCTATATCAACGCACAAAACGCGCGGATGCACCAGGGCGAAGCGCAAGAAGCGGATATTGAACGCCAGACCGACGGCTGGATCAAAGCGCATCAGGCCCTGTTCGACGGTTGGGTAAACACCGCCGCGGCCGCCGCCAAATAAGCGCGACACCGCGCCGTTTAGATCGTCGATACGGGCGTAAACCCGCGTCGGCGGCGCCATAATACCGGCGAAAAACAAGCGAGGGGGACTCACCCCTCGTTTTTTGTTGTTAGTCGGTAATAATACCCGCCCGTTGGTTAAACGAATCCTTAATGAAAACGTCCACAGATCATCCTAGTCTGAACCCGGCATTAATCCTCATCATGGCGATCGCCACAGGCCTGGCCGTTGCCAGTAATTACTATGCCCAGCCGCTGCTGGATGCTATCGCCAGGACCTACCATTTGTCGGTGCGCGAGGCGGGGTTCATTGTCACGGCGGCACAGCTCAGCTATGCCTGCGGCCTGATGTTCCTGGTGCCTCTCGGCGATAAATTTGAACGCCGCAGTATGATAGTGGTGATGTCGGTGCTGGCCGCCATCGGCATGGTGATTACCGCCTCGGCGCCGTCTTTGCCGATTATGCTATTGGGTACCGCCCTGACCGGCCTTTTTTCCGTGGTGGCGCAGATCCTGGTGCCTTTGGCCGCTTCGCTGGCCGATCCCGAGAGGCGTGGAAAGGTGGTGGGAACCATCATGAGCGGTCTGCTGCTCGGCATCCTGCTGGCCCGGACCGTTGCCGGCGCGCTGGCGGATCTCGGCGGCTGGCAAACCGTTTACTGGCTGGCGAGCGCGTTGATGGTGGTCATGGCGGTAATACTGTGGTTTGCCCTGCCGCGTTATAAACAGTACTCCGATCTGAATTACCGCCAGTTGCTTGGCTCGATTTTCAGCATTTACCGGCATTCGCCGGTATTGCGCAGCCGTGCTCTGCTGGGCTGCCTCAGCTTTGCCTGTTTTAGTAATCTTTGGACCTCCATGGCGTTTTTGCTGGCCGCGCCGCCCTTTCATTTTAGCGAGTCGAAAATCGGCCTGTTTGGGCTGGTGGGCGCCGCGGGCGCGTTAGCGGCCACCCGCGCCGGCACGCTGGCAGACCGAGGTAAAGCCAAAATGACCACGCTGGGTGGTCTACTGCTGCTGCTGTTCTCCTGGGTACTGGTGTGGTATGGCCAATATCACTGGCTTTCGCTGGTGCTCGGCATTATTGCCCTTGACCTGGCGGTGTAGGGGCTACACATCACCAACCAAAGCGTGATTTACCCCGCATGCCGGAAGCGCACAACCGCCTGACCTCCGGTTACATGACCAGCTATTTCGCCGGCGGCGCCTTCGGGTCGCTGGTGTCCGCCACGGCCTACCAAAGCGCCGGCTGGAACGGCGTCAGCCTCGCCGGCGGCCTGCTCTGCCTGGTCAATTTATTGCTATGGCTGTGCGGTAGCCGTCACGAAGAGTCTGGCCTGCCCCGCGGCTGATCACGCGCTCGCCGCTGGCGCGGGGCGAATTCTCATGGTATTGATAAGATTCGCCACCGCGGCGCGTGGCGCCGCGCTCTTATAAGCCATCAAAGGAAAGAAGACGATTCATCATGGAGCCTAACAATGCCGGTCTGCCGGCCACCACCGCGCCCGCGACCTTCCGTCAGGGCATCAAAGATAGCCTGCCGATTGTCATCGGGTATATGCCGGTGGCGTTCGCCTTTGGCCTGAACGCCGTGAAACTCGGCTTCACGCCGCTGGAAGGGCTGTTCATTTCCTGCATCATATACGCCGGTGCCAGCCAGTTTGTGATTACTACCCTGCTCAGCGCCGGCGTTTCACTGTGGATAGCCGCGCTGACGGTCATGACGATGGACGTGCGTCACTTACTGTATGGGCCGGCGCTGCGCCAACGCATCCCTGGCGCGCTGTCGCCCCGTAAAACCGCCCTTTGGGCTTTTGGCCTGACCGATGAAGTCTTCGCCGCCGCCATTAGCCGCCTCAGCCGGGACAACCGCAGCTGGTCGGAAACCTGGATGATAGGCGTCGCGCTCTGCGCCTGGCTGTCGTGGGTAGCCGGCACGCTGACGGGCGTGTGTTCCGGCAACGGTCTGCTCGATGATTGGCCCGCCGTCTCGGCGGCGCTGGGCTTTATGCTACCGGCGCTGTTTCTGAGTTTTCTGCTGGCCGCTTTCCAGCGCCGGCAAAGCCTGGTACTGGCCGCGGCGCTGGTCGGCGCCTTGGCGGGCCTCTGGCTGGTATCGATCCCCATGGCGATTCTGGGCGGCATCGGCGGCGGCTGTCTGGCGGCGCTGCTATCGTCACTAAAGGAGGGTAGACGTGACTAGTACGGTGTTTATCATTGGCTGTGTGGTAGGGATGGCGAATTTTTTGTTTCGCTGGTTACCGCTACGCCTGGCGGGCAACGCCGGCGGCCGGCCGCTGCGCAACGGCCCGCTCGGTCGGGTACTGGACAGTATCGGTATTGCCGCCATTTGTGCATTGCTGGTGGTGTCCACCTTACCCGATATCCTACATGAGCCTCAGCGTGCATGGCCTGCGCTGGCGGGGTTTTTGACGTTGGCGGCGCTTTTTACCCGCACCCGCAGCATCGTCATGGCGACGCTGTCCAGTGCGCTGATGTATGGCGTGGTGTACAAGTGCTTGCTGACATTTTAATCGGGGGAGTAAGGAAGCGGGTAAATTAACATTACCTCAACACTTATATAGACATCTAAACTTTCCAGCCTGACAATATTTACATGTGTGATTACATTAGTTATTATACAGTCTGTAACTAATGAGGTCCAGGTTACAATGGAAAGTTCGTTCACCCCGATAGAACAAATGTTAACGCTGCGCGCGCAGCAAAAAAGCGATTTTCCTTTCCAGGAAGTGTTGTTGACCCGTTTGTGCATGCATATGCAGGGTAAACTGCTGGAAAACCGCAACCGTATGCTGAAAGCCCAGGGAATTAACGAAACCCTGTTTATGGCGGTGGTGACCCTGGAATCGCAGGCCAGCCGCAGTATTCAGCCGTCAGAACTGAGTTCGGCCCTGGGCTCCTCCCGCACGAATGCCACCCGCATTGCCGATGAGCTGGAAAAACGCGGCTGGATTGAACGTAAAGAGAGCGAAAATGACCGCCGCTGTTTGCATCTGCATCTGACGGAAGCCGGCCAGACGTTTCTTGATAATCTTTTGCCGCCGCAGTACAACTGCCTGCTTTCCCCGTGGCCGACGCTGAATGAAGCGGAAAAGCAGCAATTGGAAAGCCTGACCCGCAAACTGTTGAATAAGCTCGACACGCTTATCTCGGAAGAGGATGTGCTGAAGTGAAATTTGCCGCTTGCCACAGCAAACGCCGCGAGGGATCCTCCGCGGCGTTTTTTTTTGCGTCCCGCCGCCGTCAGCCGCGGTTTTGCCGCCACCATTCCGCCAGCAGAATGCCGGCGCTGACGGACACGTTCAAACTAGGTACCCGACCAGTGCCGTTGATGGCCACCGCGATATCCGCCTGGGACAGCACCGCTTGTGAGAGCGCGTCGCCCTCTTCCGCCAATACCAGCACCGCCCGGGCGGGCATTTTCACTTCGGAAAGCGGCGTGCCGCCGTTACTGGTCAGCGTTACCACGATGTAGCCGGCACGCTGAAAACGCTGCATGTCCTGCAACATATCGTCGCACTGAATGGCTTTGACGTGCTCTGCCCCACCTTCCGCGGTGCGCACCGCGGCGCCGGACTCCAGTAGGGCGCTGTCGCCCACCATCACGCCATTCACGCCGAAGTGCGCGCAGCTGCGTAAGATGGCGCCGAGATTGTGAGGATTGCTAATCTGCTCCAGCGCCATAACGCAATCGTGCTGTTTTGCGGCCACGCTGGCCAGATAACCGTCGGCGTCAAGACCGGCGCGTTTTTTAATCAAAAAACAGACGCCGCCATGATGTTCGGTGCCCGAGGCTTTGGCCAACTCATCATCTTCCACCACATGATAAGCCTTGCGGTTAGCCGCCATCCAGCGCAGCGCATCGCGAAACCGTGGAGTCACCGATTGCTCGAACCAGGCCCGCACGATGGCGTCCGGGCGGTTGCGAAACAGCGCCTGACAGGCATTTTCCCCGTAAACGCGGGTTTCTTCGGCACGCTGGCGGCGCAGCTGTTCGGGATCAATCTGGCTTTTGCCGCTGATGCCCCCATGATCGGGTCCGGCGGCGTCATCCCCCGCGTAGAAGGTTTTCCACGGCGAGTCCGCGGTCTCACTGCGCGGCCGGCGGCCGGCGCTGTCGGCGCGGGGCGGAGCGTCCTGCCGGGCGCGGCGTGGCGCGTCACCTGAGGAGGAGGCGCGATCGGCACGAGCACCGCCGCGGGCGCGTTCGCCGGGCGTCTTCCACGGACTACGGCCCTCATCGCGCTGACCGCTCTTGCGATCGGCGGCGGAGCGGCGCGTGGCGGGGCGGCGCGTTGGCGCCTGCTCTTCCTCTTTGCGCACATACATCACGCGGACTTTGCCATTTTTACCCTTTAACGAATCGCTATCGCTCATATTGCCCTCCCCCCTCTAATGGGCGCGAAGATTACCCGATCTCCGCCCATATAGCTACCGGGTTAAGATAAAAGCCGGCAACTATCGAAACCATCGAACAAATCATTTTGTCACCCGTTATTTCTTTTACCATACTTTGAAAATTGACCCACTAAAAGCGCGAATGCCACCGGCCGGAAAATTTTCGGCGCGATGGTTCCGCTCATCAGAGGCAACATTATGAACACGGTTTGTGCATCCTGCCTGGCCACCAATCGCCTGCCGGACGACAGGATCAATAATGCCGCCAAATGCGGCCGCTGTGGTGAACCGCTGCTGGACGGATCGGTTATCCACGCTACCGGTGCTACGCTTGACAAGCTGCTGCAGGACGATCTACCTATCGTCATCGATTTTTGGGCGCCGTGGTGCGACCCCTGCGTTGGTTTTGCGCCGGGGTTCGATGCCGTCGCCGGCGAACGTCGCGATAAAGGTAAGCGCCCCGTGGAGGACGTCTTGAATTATTGGTGGGTTTGTTGTATGGCCCGGTAAGAATATGTTCCACTACGATGCCTAGTGAACCCGCATCCTATAAGGGACGGCTGTCAGATCATGGATAATCCGGCGA
>NZ_JBLKSS010000052.1:0-11589 GCF_047607725.1 Sodalis sp. (in: enterobacteria)
TGGAGCCGGAAGCGTATCTGCGCCATGTGCTGGCGATTATCGCGGATCATCCCATCAACAAAATCAAAGAGCTCCTGCCGTGGAACCTCACCATCCCTGCTGAATAACTGTCAATACGGCGCTGGGCGTACGCTTACGTCTTTTTGCCAGCCCGAATTTGCTGTTTTGGCTTATTTATATTTTGGTGTTCGTCGGACTGGCGCTGCAGGCGTCGGGCGCACGTATGTCGCGGCAGGTGAAGCACGTGCGCGAAGGCGTGGAAGATCAAATGGTGCTGGAACAGGCGCGCGGCGACAGCGGCATTAGCCGCGCCCAGCTGGAACAGCGTATTGTCATGCCGCGCCATACCATTTTGCTGCAATTTTTCCCGCTGTATATCCTGCCGGTGATTATTGTGGTGGCGGGGTATTTCGCCTTCAAACTACTGGGGATGCTCTAATCGCCGGCACCGGCGGCGAGCACGCTGTCGAGCGCGGCAGCCGCCGCCGGAACACGCTCTCCCCCAAATAAAATGGCGTCTTTTAACCGGTAATAAAGTTGATAGACCGGCTGGCGGCGCACGAAATCTTTGTCCAGCGGCCAGACGCTCTGGTAGCCGTCATAGATTTGCGGCGGCATTTGGCTAAACAGCGGTAACGTGGCCAAATCACATTCACGATCGCCCCAGTAGCTGGCGGGATCGAAAAGAAAACCGCCTTGGTCGCTGTTGGCGCAATTATCCGGCCAAAGGTCGCCGTGCTGGAGGGACGGTTGCAGCTGGTGATCGTGCAGCCGCTGTTCGACCCTATCAATAAGCGTATCAATATCGCCAAACACCAGCCACTTTTCCGCCGCCAACTGCAATTGCCAGCCGATGCGCTGCTCGGCGAAAAAGCGCGCCCAGCGGCGCTGTCAGGCGTTCGGCTGCGGCAGGGTGGAAAGATCGTTGTCAAAATCCAATCCGAATTGCGGCTGTTCGCTCCATTGGTGCAAACGGGCCAGCTGTTGCCCGAAGCGCCAGGCGCCGTGGGCGTCAAAAGGGCGTGGCGGCAGGTACTCCAACAGCAGGAAGCTACTCTCCCGCGCGCTGTCGACGCCGTAGACCTGAGGCACGCGCACGGTCTTGCTGCGCGCCAAAAGCGGGCTGGTCCGCTTCATCGGCAAACTTCTGCAGCAGTTCATGACCGTCGCTTTTGACAAAAATGTGATGAGCGCCGTAATGGAGATACCAGGCGGTATGCAGTTCGCCGCCGGGTAATTCACACCGTTCCGAAATTTCATGCTCGTCCAGGGTTTCTGCCAGCAGAGTGCTTATGGCGTGCCACATTGTCATTTCCCCCTAAAGTCGCCGTGCCGTTTAAGGTTTGGATCGCTGTGATGACAACTGTCTGACTGCCGTGCTCAGATTGGCGCCGTACACATGATATCAGCGCAGGTGGGTTAGCGCGGACGCAATCTGGAAAAGCAGAAATGATGCGGGCAGGCGTCGCCCGGCGTGCCGCCGATCATAAGCGGAACATAGGAATGAGTGTTATTGTAAAATTGTTCAATGTCAACTGTTTATTGTTCTGCGGGATGCGCGCTCGCCCTTGTGGCCAGCAGGCGCTTTATGCGCTTTTACACCGTCAGGTGGTCGCGTAACCATGCGGCTTGCGCGGGCCGTCATCGTCGTTGCAGAGAGGCGGGGCACGGACGTCCTGGCATCGCTGGGAAGAGGCGGTGTCGCTTTAGCCCAGCGGATTACCGTTTGCCGCCACCCGCTTATGCCGTTGTGCATCTGCCCCGGGCATGCCTCAAAAATGTGCAAAACCGGCGCAAGTGACATTTTTTTACTTTTTTGCGGCAGAAATAAAATCATCAGCGCAATCAAGGCTCAAAAGCATGAGCCAGGTAAAATCATGAAATAGCAAGGTGTTATAGTCTTATTTTAACGATTGAAAACGGTGCGCATCGGTAAAATAAAGATTTTTTTGGTGAAGAAAAGATGACATCTGCCGTTCTCGACACCAAAAATGTGATGCATGTTAGAAATAACCATCGAAATAAGACGCAAATGGGGATCTAGACCCTATTCTTTGAAGTGAAATAGGTGTAAGATTATTCTTAAAGATGCAAACCTAGTGTGAGGTAATTATGGAAGACTTCTACAAATGGACGCTGCAAAGTATCATACTGAATTAGTATGGCATTCTGGGTTGCGGTCATCAGCGCAATGCTCTGATTCCCTCGCCGGCCAGTAACCAATTTCATACAAAAACCCGTTTCGGCGGGTTTGTTATTTTAGGCATACGACAAAATATTTTTACTTGACATGCAAATTAATTTTAAACCCTCTTATCTAACTTCCCGCTGGACCCCGGCTCGCACCACAAGCCAGACGCTGTCTAACGCTAAAAGCCCCGTCCAGCCCGGCGTTGGCGCGAAGGTGTATCGGCGTGCTTGGTCGCTCTGCCTGCCAGGCGTCACGGCGCCGATAATGCGTAAATAGGATCCTAGACGCCCCCCGTCCCCGTGACAGGCTAACAGGTATTACCAGTGCATGGTGGTATGGTGCTCTCCTCTTCAGCTTGCTCTGGACGGCTGGACCTGTCGTGAGTCGTCTCGCCAGGCGACGCCACGCGTCCGTGCCGCCTTTATGGCGCGTGAACGAAAGGGAGATCTTCTATACAAGGAAAGCAGAAAAGGGTCATGCCGCTGCACTGGCTGGTAAAATTGGCCGCCATGACCTCGTACGATATCCAGGCTTCACCCCTCGCTCGACCCTCGTTTGATTCTCCACTGGCACCGCATGCGCAGCATCAACCGTTTTTCTCTTCGCCAACCCGGGGGCAGACGGCGGTGGGCGCCGTCGTCGAGCGATCGACGATGCCGCACGAATTCCCCCGTGTTGTTTTGCGGTGCGTGACGCTGGACGGGCGGGACGCCCTACCGTCCTAGGTGCCGTTACAGCGGCTGGCGAATCAGGCGGTCGGCCAGTGTCTGCGCGCGGTGTCGGGGGATAATTGCGCATCGCGTTGGCGCACTCGGCGTCTTCCGACCGCCCGATCGGGACAGGCTGGCACCAGCCAGCGACGCCCGACGGCATGCGGCCGACAGCGGCGTGAGGGCCGGTGGCGTCCTGCCTGCCATGGGCGTCGTGTCGGCAGGGCGTCGGATGAGCTGTTCGCGCTACCCGCCGTTACGCCGGCAGGGCGGTGTGTGATGCATCGGCGATAAAGGCCGCGATGCGCTGCCGGTCGGTTTCCGACACGGGAATATAGACAATCAAGCTCAGGTCCGGCCTGGCGTCCACGGCAAAGGGCGAAAATTCCAGGGTAATGGCCCCCAATTGCGGATGGCGCAAGTGTTTAACGCCATTACCGTCCGTCCGCACGTCCTCATCGCGCCACATCGAGGCAAATTCAGGACTGGCCTGACTCAGCTCCGCCACCAGACGCTCTACCTCGGCGTCCGCGCCGGCTCGGGCCGCGTCTCGGCGAAAAGAGGCCACGACCAGCCGGGCCACGGATTGCCAATCCCCCTGTACCGCGCGCATGCGCGGCTCGCAAAACATCAGACGCAGAAAATATTGCGCTCGGTGGGCGCAAGCTGGCTGTAATCGGTGAACACCGCGGCGGCGCGATTCCAGGCGATAACGTCCCAGGGGGCGGTCCGCACGATGGCCGGGGTATCGGTAAAGACATCCAGTACGCGCTGCAAACGCGGCGTGATGGCATCGCAGGCGCTGTAGCGCACCTCGGGCAGACGGCCGAGGCCGAGTAAAAACAGATGCTCGCGCTCGGCTTCCGTCAACATCAGCGCTTGCGCTAACCGATCCAGCACCGCCACGAACGGTCTTCCGCCGCGCCCCTGCTCCAGCCAGGTGTACCAGGTTGCGCTGATATGGGCGAGCTGCGCGACTTCTTCGCGTCGCAGCCCTTGGGTACGCCGGCGGCCGCCATCATAACCGAAGGCGCCGGGATCGAGTTTGGTGCGCCGTTGGCGTAGATAGGCGCCGCACATTGCCCTGGGGCGCATGGAAGCTCCCTATTAGTGACTTTATACCCGTATAAAGTGACTACTTTAACAGGATATCGCGGCTGGCTACAATGCCTGCTCGACAGAGATAGCGGGAGATAACCCATGAAAGTATTTGTGACAGGCGCCACCGGCTGGGTAGGCTCGGCGATCGTGGCAGAATTGATCCATTCAGGGCATCAGGTGACCGGGCTGGTGTGCTCTAGCGATAAAGCGGCGGCGCTGACGGCCAGCGGTGCCGTAGCGCTGCACGGCACGCTTGACGATCTTGACCTGCTACGCTGCGCCGCATCAGAGGCTGATGCGGTCGTCCATACCGCATTTAATCACGATTTTTCCGTAAGTGCCCCGTGGAGGACGTCTTGAATTATTGGTGGGTTTGTTGTATGAGACAGTAAACCTACGTTGCACGCTTATGCTCATTATATTGATTTTAATAACTTTTATTTCCATCCCGGTTTGAGTGATATGAAATTAGTGGTTCTGAAGTTTGTGATAGTGTCCATTAAAATTTAAGTGGACACTATCATCGCCGGATTATCCATGATCTGACAGCCGTCCCTTATAGGATGCGGGTTCACTAGGCATCGTAGTGGAACATATTCTTACCGGGCCGTACAACAAACCCACCAATAATTCAAGACGTCTTCCACGGGGCGCTTACACCGCGCGCATCATACCGTCAACCCGGTTCAGGCCGGCTTACCGGTATCGGCGTCCGGCTGCGATTGCACCTGCTGGCTCTCTTCGGCAGCACGGGAGACGTCCGAAGAGGTCGCGGTATTGGCGGTTTGCTGCTCCTGCTCAGGCTGTGGCTTCGGCGTACGGTACAAATGCACATCCATCTGCGGATACGGGATGCCGATATTGTGCGCATCCAGCGCCACCTTGGCTTTCTCTAGCAGGTCGAAGGTGGCGTTTTGCTGATCGCTGCGCGGCACCCAGGTCCGCACCATGAAATCCAGCGAGGACGGGCCCAGCGCGTTTAACCGCACGGTCAGCCCCATGTCTTGGATCACCCGGCTATCGGCGACCAGGATATCGGTGATTATCTTCTTCACGACATCAATATCAGCATCATAGCTGACGCTGATGATGGTATCGATTAACCGATTCGGCTCTTGAGAGAAGTTGGTGATATTGCCGGACAGGATCTTGCTGTTGGGCACCACCACAATCTTGCCATCGTAGGTTTTCAGCGTGGTGGAGAAAATCTGCACCACCAACACCGTGCCCGAAGTGCCGGCAAAATCCACATAGTCGCCAGCGTGGAAATGGCGGAAGGTGACCAACAGCATCCCTGCTGCAAAGTTGGACAAGGAGCCTTGCAGGGCAAGACCGATGGCCAAACCGGCGGCGCCGATGACGGCAATCACCGAGGTGGTCTGCACGCCTATACGGTTCAGGCCGGCGATAAGGGTGAAGATCACAATACCGTAGCGCAAAATCGCCGAGACAAAATCGGCCACCGTGGCGTCAATGTGCCGCGCCTTCATCATCCGATTCAGGGTACGGGAGATAATCCGCGAGACCAGCAGACCGATAAATAGGATAATAATGGCGGCAACGATATTCACCGCGTAATGAATCAGCAATTCTTGATTATTGACCAGCCAGTTACCGGCATGATTGATTTTATCTACAACGTCTATATCTTCCATATAGTTTCCCGCTCTGGTGTATAACAAAGGTCCGTCGGCCCGGGGCCGATGACAAGACAGTATTAAGCCTATACCGCAACGCCTCATCACGCCAACGGAATTAGCCAAGTCGGCAAAAAAATACCAGATGATTCATGAGGTTAATCAGTCCAGAGATCGTCTTAAGCGCCACAGTGGCGCTGTCGTGGCTCGCTTAAGCGGGGTGTTGCCAAGCCCAGCCACGGACGTAAAATAACCACGCCATCCAGAGGAGAGACGACTTTCCGGTGGATTGCACGGTTGATATCCGCCGCACCCGCGCCACGGCGGGAAGCAGACAAGCGGCACGCCGCGCTGCGCGCGGGGGTGCCCCGCCGGACGATTAGAGTACGTCGATGGCGTTCAGTTCTTTAAAGGCCAGCTCCAGGCGCGTTGCCATGGATGCCTGACCGGCGCGGATCCATACGCGCGGATCGTAGAACTTCTTGTTGGGTTTATCGGCGCCTTCGGGGTTGCCCAGCTGGGCCTGCAGATAACCTTCGTTTTTCTGATAATATTTCAGAATACCTTCCCACGTTGCCCACTGGGTATCGGTATCAATGTTCATCTTGACCACGCCGTAGCTGACGGCTTCCTTGATTTCTTCCGGTGTAGAGCCCGAGCCGCCATGGAAGACCAGGTTCAAAGATTTGGCCGGTAGACCAAATTTTTCTGAAACGTATTTCTGAGAGTTATCAAGGATTTTTGGCGTCAGCTGCACGTTGCCAGGCTTGTACACGCCGTGAACATTACCGAAAGCGGCCGCAATGGTGAAACGCGGGCTGATGGCATGCAGTTTTTCATAGGAATAGGCGACGTCTTCCGGCTGGGTGTAGAGCGCGGAGTTATCCAGATGGCTATTGTCGACGCCGTCTTCTTCGCCGCCGGTGCAGCCCAGCTCGATTTCCAGCGTCATATCCAGTTTCGCCATACGCGTCAGATATTTCGCGCTGATTTCAATGTTCTCTTCCAGCGACTCTTCAGACAGGTCGATCATGTGGGAGGAGAAGAGCGGCTTGCCGGTGGAGGCATAATGCTTCTCGCCAGCGTCCAGCAGCCCGTCAAGCCACGGCAGCAGCTTCTTGGCGCAATGGTCGGTATGCAGAATAACGGGGATACCGTAATGCTCAGCTATATGATGCACGTGCAGCGCGCCGGACACCGCGCCCAGCACCGCAGCGGTCTGGCCTTCGGCTTTCAAGCCTTTGCCGGCAATAAAGGCGGCGCAGCCGTTGGAGAACTGCACGATAATCGGCGCACGCACTTTTGCGGCCGCTTCCAGCGCGGCATTAATGGAATCGGTGCCTACACAGTTGACGGCGGGCAGAGCAAAGTTGTTTTCTTTCGCGACAGCGAACACTTTCTGAACGTCATCACCGGTGATGACACCTGGTTTCACAAAATCGAAAATCTTAGACATATTACTTTGTCCTGTTTTGTAGGCCATTAATAAAGGTAACTTATCGCCGCGGCCCGAGCCTGTGAACCAGCCGCGGCGGCGACGAACGTCGAAAGCGTCCGCCCGCTTAATATTTACTGTTTCGCGCGTTCTTCCAGCATGACCACCGCGGGAAGTTTTTTGCCCTCGACGAATTCAAGGAAAGCGCCGCCACCAGTGGAAATATAGGATATTTGATCGACAATGCCAAACAGGTCAATAGCCGCCAGCGTATTACCGCCGCCGGCGATAGAGAACGCCTCGCTGTCGGCGATGGCGCGCGCCACCACCTCGGTGCCTTTACGGAAATTGGCAAACTCAAACACGCCGACCGGGCCATTCCACAGAATGGTTTTGGCGTTTTTCAGAATTTCCGCCAGACGGGCGGCGGAGACGTCACCCAGATCGAGGATCTGTTCATTGTCCTGAATATCGCTGGCGGATTTCAAGGTAGCGGTCGCGGTTTCGGAAAACTCGGTGGCGACGCGGACATCGGTCGGCACGGGAATATCACTGTTTTCCAGCAGACGTTTGGCTTCCGGAATCAGATCGGCCTCGTAAAGCGATTTGCCGACATTATGTCCCTGGGCCGCCACGAAGGTATTGGCAATGCCGCCGCCGACGATAAGCTGATCGGCGATTTTCGACAACGAGTCCAGTACGGTCAGCTTGGTGGAGACTTTTGAGCCGCCAACAATGGCCACCATCGGCCGGGCCGGGTTATCCAGCGCCTTGCCCAGCGCCTCAAGTTCATTAGACAGCAGCGGACCGGCGCACGCGACGGGGGCAAATTTGCCTACACCGTGAGTGGAAGCCTGGGCGCGATGAGCGGTACCGAAAGCATCCATGACGAACACGTCGCCCAGCGCGGCGTATTTTTTCGCCAGCGCTTCGTCATCTTTCTTTTCGCCCTTGTTAAAGCGCACATTTTCCAGCACCACCAGTTCCCCTTCGGCGATATCCACGCCATCGAGGTAATCTTTGGCCAGACGGACCGGCGAGGACAATTTGTCTTTCAGATAATCCACCACCGGCTGCAAAGAAAACTCGGCGTTGTATTCCCCTTCGGTCGGACGGCCGAGATGGGAGGTCACCATGACGCGTGCGCACTGTTTCAGTGCGGCTTCGATAGTGGGTAGAGAGGCGCGGATGCGCGCATCGGAAGTCACTTTCCCGTCTTTAACCGGCACATTCAGATCGGAACGGATGAAAACACGTTTACCAGCCAGATCCAGATCGGTCATCTTAATTACAGCCATGGTGAACCCTCTTGTTTGATGCTTGCTAAATTGCCTGAGCGGCGGGGAAAGGCTTCCTCACACCGGACCAGTAGTCGCTCGCGGCTCCGTCCATCCAACGTCTATGGGCCAGGCCTGAATCTATGACACATCAGGCGATGAAACGTTGCCCCACGGCCGCTCACCCCGGCTGGCGGCGCGCAAAGTATGCCAGCCTGACTAATAATTCTCTGTTATCAACTATATCACGAAATAACGCCCGTGCCCGCTTTTGCCATCCGCTCGGGGGGTGAGACCGCACGCAACATCACTTGCCGGGGTCACGCCCGCCGCGATCGCCACGCTGCTGACTGAATCGCTTCATCTAGAATAATCAAATCTGCTCGCGGCAGGCATAATTTTGTGATGCAGATCTTTTTAATGACCCAAAATTATCGCGCCCGGGTCATGACAATTGCGACGATACCGTCTACTGGCCGACAGCCTGTTATCCGCTCKGCGATACGTTAGCCATCACGACCGGGAGACGAAGGTACTGGGGTGCCGAGGGCTGGGGTGCCGGGGCGCCAAGATGCGGGGCACCGAGATACCGAGGTGCTGGAGTACCCGTGCCGGGATGCTGTAGTGCTGTTGGTGCCGGGGCCGGTAAGCCTGAACGCCCGGCCAAAACGCTGCCGGATGAGGCGTCTGCCGGCGGTCGTAAAACGGCGTGCTTTTGCCGCGGTCTTATGGCGATTGCCGGGCGGTCTCAGCTGATAACGTGCCCCCTACTTTCCCTAATGCCAGAGTCTAATGCATGAAACTGCATCGTGAGATCACGCCTGTTTTTTATAAAAATTTCAAATGCCGAGGCGAGCAATGCCTCTCCCACTGCTGCCGCGGGTGGGTGATTCATATAGATAAAAAAACCTACAAGACCTATAAGGCTGCTCATCAAATCGAAATAAAAAATATTACCGAAAAATATCTGATTCCTCATAGCTCAGAACAGGATACTCACCGCTACGCCTATATCGCGCTGAAAGAGGATGGCAATTGCCCTTTTCTCAATCAGAAAAAACTGTGCAACATCTACCTGACGCTGGGTCCGAATGCATTGAGTCGCACGTGCCAAACCTATCGGCACATTGAAGCGTCCATCCACAGTTATCGCCAGCATTCATTAAGTTTGTCGTGTCCGGAAGCGGTACGCCTGGTGTTGTTTCATCCCGATGCATTAAAATATGAGGAAAAAACCAGCGTAAAACGCACTAAAATCACCGAGTCCGTCGGCAGCGCTCGGCGAGAAGACGTTACCCAGGAGCAGCAGATTATTCAGTTATTCTGCCGTCATCTGATTATGGTGCACAGCCCCTTTATCGAAGACAACCTGTATGCCTAGTACAGTTTATGATCTTCTTACAATCGCTGAATTATCGGGTGGAGGAGAATTACCCGCGGGTGGAAAGTCTGTTTACCTCGCTCGTCAAGGAGTTGACCGACGGCCAGATTTATCAAAAAAGAAAAGCTATCACCACACCGACCAGACACCACTTCAAATTCTCTTTGCTTTTGGTGATGCTGCGTTTTTTCACAACGACGGGACGATCGCGTCAACACTTACTCTCCTCGATTGGCGATACCATGCAATTTTTTGGTCTGCAAGACGAAACGTTGCAAGCGAATATGCTCGAGAATTGGCAAATATTGGATGACGAATGGAGAAAAATGCTTCATGACAGTTGCCTGGCCCCGCCGCACGTCCTTAAGAACTATTTCTTGTATCAGTTCCATCACACGACATTCGGCTTAAAGGATCTTACCCATAGCTTAAGATATTTATATTACTATTTTATCGATTTTTTCTACCTGAAAACCCTGCTATCGGTACAGTCGGTCCGTGGCCGCGCCGTATCGGAAGAAGCGGTTCAGTTAACCTTTAGTCATTACGCCCCCGTGACGATGCACTCCACCCATTTCCGGCCCCAGCTTGATGCGCTCATCGATAAACTGAATTATGGCGACGACCTGTCGTGCCTGCTGTTATTGAACTAGATCTTACCCGCGGGCAAACGGCGCGGCCGCCCGCGGCACGGACGAAAGCAGACAGACCAAGTCGTTTGCCACGGTGGGCGCAGAAGCGGAAGTCACGCACGTCCCGCGTCTGGTGCCCCCTCGGAGCGTGCTGGCATTATCCCAGTGGTCATCCAGCACACCGCCTTCCCCGTCCCGCTTGGCGCCCTGGATGTAAAGCATTTCCAGCGCCAGCGTGGCGGCAGCCAGCGCGGTGATCTGCGCCTGGTCATAGGCCGGTGCAACTTCGACGATGTCCATGCCGACGATATTAAGGGGTTGCAGCCCGCGCACCAGCTTCAGTGCCCGATCGCTGGTCAGGCCGCCGATAACCGGCGTACCGGTACTGGGGGCCGCAGAGGGATCCAGACAATCGATATCGAAAGTGAGATAGACCGGCAGGTCGCCCACAATCTGCTTCACCTGCGCCAAAATATCGTCAACGCTACGGTCGTTAACCTGCCCCGCGTCGAGCACGGTGAAACCGTTATCGCGCTCGAATTCGGTACGGATACCTATCTACACCGAATGGGCGGGATCGATTAACCCTTCGTTCGGGGCATGATAAAACACGGTGCCGTGATCGAATTTGCTGCCGTTGGCGTAGGTATCGGTATGGGCGTCGAAATGCACCAGCGCCATTTTGCCAAAGTGTTTGGCGTAGGTGCGCAATAACGGCAGCGTGACAAAGTGATCGCCGCCAAACGACAGCATCCGCTTGCCGGCCGCCAGAAGCCGCTCGGCGTGGTCCTGCAGTTTGTCGCAAAAATCCTGCGCGTCGCCGAATTCATACACCAGGTCGCCGCAGTCCACCACCTTCAGGCGCTTACGCACGTCGAAATCCCACGGCCAGCGGCAACCTTCCCAAGCCAGGTTGGTGGAAACCTGGCGAATCGCGGCGGGCCCGTGCCGGCTGCCGGCACGCCCCGAGGTCGCCATGTCGAAGGGAATACCGGTGATCACCCAGTCTGCGTCCATGTGATACGGATTGAATTCCAGGTAAGCGCCCCGTGGAGGACGTCTTGAATTATTGCTGGGTTTGTTGTACGAGACAGTAAACCTACGTTACACGCTTATGCTCATTGCATTTTCACATTGTATTGATTTTAATAACTTTTATTTCCATCCCGGTTTGAGTGATATGAAATTAGTGGTTCTGAAGTTTGTGATAGTGTCCATTAAAATT
>NZ_JBLKSS010000053.1:0-11243 GCF_047607725.1 Sodalis sp. (in: enterobacteria)
TAATTTTAAAATCCAGCGGAAAATTGGGACGACGTCTTGAGGGTTTTGGTGGGGTTTGTTTCATGAATTGCGCCCATTAAAAAAATAATGGACATCATCTTCAATAACTTGATGGGGAATTAACAGACGGCGCTGGGCGTAAGCTTACATATCAAGTCAGCTGGGTAAGGTCTTGATAGCTTTGCCGGATTTGCCGGGATAGAGCAGGCGGTCGAGGTCGACGGGGGACAGTTCCGCCGGCAATGGCCAGACCAGGTTAGCTACCGTTAATCGGCCGAGGATATCGTTCACTGTGGTACAGCCGATGCCGAGCGCTGCTGCGATGGTGTGATTCGAGCGATGCTGCTCAAATTTCATGCGTAATACATTGATATAGATGAACATTTATGTTTTCGCTTTCTTCTTTTTACGTGCCATGTCATACCCCCGGAAGCTAAAAGTCTCCAGAGTATGGCGGAACAGAAGATGAGCGATCGGACAGAATCGAAATCGCTGATCGAACGACCGGAATCAGTGATCGGACGTGACCGGAACCAGCACCAGTCCCATGGTCAGCGCTTCCTCAGCGCTATACTGCCGGTCGGTGAAAAAGATATCCCGCCCGCTGCTCGGGCCGACGATACGGTTCATGCGAATTTGGCCTTCGTAGCCGTAACCGAGTCCCAGGTGAACCGCCGGTATGGCGAAAACCGCATTGTCCGAGCACAGCCGGATATCGCAACTGGTGGCGAAATCCAGGCCGCCGCCGATGCAATAGCCGTGGATCATGGTGATGGTCGGTTTGGCGCAATAATAAACGGCGTTATAGGCGGACTCATTAATTTGATGGTAGTGATGATTCTGTTCGGCATTGCCGCGCACGGTGTCGAACGAGGAGATATTGGAGCCGGCGGTGAAGGCCCTTTCTCCCGCGCCGCGCACCACAACAACGCGAATGGCCGTATCCAGCTCGAAAGCGCGGATAATATCCGGTACCGCCTGCGCCATTGCCATGGAGATGGCATTATGCTTGCCGGGATCGTTAAAAGTTATCCAGCCTATCGGCCCCGTGGTCGACGCTAAGATGGTAGCGTTTTCTGTTGACATAGGTATGTTGTCTCATTGTATGACCGGTAGAATGTACGACGTAAAGAGGGCGCCGCGCGGGTTTCTCTCGCGGAAAATAATTGGCTGACCCTTATTTATTCGACGTTGACGGGCGGCCGTCGGTCCGCCCGCTAATAACGTTAAAACGTCCTGTTATTTCTCTTTTGCTGCACAAAAGAGGGGTGAAAGGATTAATTTACCCTTAGGGTAAAGGTTCAAAATTAATATCCGACATGGACTGGACTTTATCTTTGCGCGGTATGTCGTAAATTGTTCCCGGGCCAATCCATTTATTCCATATGCCGTTAAGTTTGCCTTCGTTTTCCAATTCGCTGAGGATGCTATTTATTTTCTCGTACAATTTGGGTTCGCCGTGGCGCATGCCGACGCTCACCTGCTTCAGCGCCATGGGTTCGGGGATCATGGCAAGTTTGATACCGCTTTCACCGGCTTTACTGATGAATTGTTTGGCGGTCATTTCATTATTGACGAAGCCGATGGTCTTACGCTGGATTGTGGCTAGATAGGCGGAGCCGGCATCTTGGAAAGTGACCGGAATGGCATTTTGCAGGCGCGTCGCCAGTTCGGAGGTGGAGCCTTTACTGGAGCCTATCCGTTTGCCTTTAAAATCCTTCAAGGTTTTATTGCCGTTCTCCGCCAGCACCACCAGCATTTCGCGGGTGATATAGTAAGGATTGCTAAATTGGATCTGCTCCCCCCGCGAGCGGGTATAGGCCAAATTCATGATGCCAATATCCACATGGCCGAGTTTGATTTCAGGCGCTTTGGCTTCCGTGGAGACCGGTTTAATCGCCACCTCGACCCCCAGCTTGTCGGCGATGGCGTGGCAAAGATCCACATCGTGGCCGACCTGTTGGCGGGTTTGCGGATCGGGGAAGCAGAAGGGCGGGGTGCTGACCTGTACGCCGCAAATCATTTTCTTATTGGCCAGAATGGTATCGAGCTGGTCGGCCTGGGTCAGCCGCGGCGCGGCGGCGGCAAGAAACAGCAGAGCGGTAACGGTGAGTAAACGCATGGTTAGACATCCTTCTGGCTGAGGGGGGATAATTGGGACAAGGGCAAGACCCGGCCGCCGAGCCGCTCGACTTCTTCCCGGATCGCGCGCGCCAGCGTCACCGCCTCGGCGTTGTCGCCGTGGACCAGGATGGAACGGGTGGGGATTTGGATGTCGTTACCGGCAATCGTGATGGCAGTGCCGTGGCGTAGGAACTGGCTGACGCGCGCCATGATCTGCTGTCTGTCGTGGATCACCGCCCCGGGGCGTTTTCTCGACACCAGCAAGCCTTCGGCGTCATAAGCGCGATCGGCGTGAAACACCGTCTCCACCTGGACGCCGCCGCATTTCGCCCCCGCATTGCGAATACAGGGGCTAATGGACGACTTAATAATCAGCGACGGGTTTTGAACGCGGCCACCACCGCCGCCAGCGGCGTGGCCCGCGCCTCGTCTTCCGCGACCATATTGCCCAGGGCGCCGTGGAAGCTCATCAGTTTGATGGGATGTCCTATCATCTCGGCCAGGCCGGAGATAGCGGCAAGCTGATACAGCACCAAATCGCACAGCTCCTGCGCCTCGATCTGCATGCGACGACGGCCGAAGCCCACCAGATCGGGAAAGTCGACGTGGGCGCCCGCGTCGATCCCCAGCGCTTTTGCCCGGATAAGGGTTGCGCGCCTGATACTCGGATCGCCGGCATGAAAACCGCAGGCGATATTGGCCGAGGAAATCAGCGACATCAGCGTTTCATCATCGCCCATTTTCCAACGGCCAAAGCCTTCGCCCAGATCGGCGTTGATATCTACTTCCAGCATGGTTAACTCCTTTAAAGCCTCAGGCGGGGGTACAGGATAAGCGTGCAATGGCCACCATCTCCCGCCCCCGCGTTAAGTAGCGCTCAACCTCGTCGAGCGCGGCAATCCCCTGTGCATAATCCACTTCGATAAAACGTACCGACCGGCCGATGGGGATCTGGCTCAGCCGCCAGAGATCGGCCTCTATCACCGCGCCGAATTTGGGATAGCCGCCCATCGGTTGGGCGTCGCGCATTTGGATAATCGGCTGGCCCGCCGTGCGGCACCTGTATCACGCCCGCGACGATGCCGTGCGAGCGCATCTCCAGCGGCCGCTCCGGCAACAACGGTGTGCCCGCCAGCCGATAGCCGTAGCGGTTGCTCTGGGAGGTAATTTTCCAGGGCTCGCGCCAAAAAGCATCGCGGCACGCCGGCGGGAACAGGGGATACTCCGCGGCGGGGATCACCCGCACCGCCGGCAGGCCATCGCACGTCAGCGGCATCGCCGTCGGCGACGGTTGAATGCCGAAGCCCCCCGGACCCGCGTCGGCGTCCGCCGCCAGCAGCAGTTGATCGCCCTGTTGCAGCGTCCGCCCCTCCAGACCGCCGAAGCCGCCGCGCAGCTGCGTGCTGCGCGAACCCAGCACCGGCGCGACCTGGATGCCGCCGGCGACGGTCAAATAGGCGTGCGCGCACCACCAGGGCAGCATCGGCGTATCGTCCAGCGTCCGCTCCGGCATCGGCGCCGGTGATGGCGAAGGTGCAGGCGCGGTGAAAGCGCCGCTGCAGCGGGAAGAAGGGAATCTCTATTCCGGCGGTGGTCGACGGATTGGTGAGCATCAGATTGCCGGCGCACAGCGCGGGCTTATCGTAAGCGCCCCGTGGAGGACGTCTTGAATTATTGGTGGGTTTGTTGTACGAGACAGTAAACCTACGTTACACGCTTATGCTCATTGCATTTTCACATTACATTGATTTTAATAACTTTTATTTCCATCCCGGTTTGAGTGATATGAAATTAGTGGTTCTGAAGTTTGTGATAGTGTCCATTAAAATTTAAGTGGACACTATCATCGCCGGATTATCCATGATCTGACAGCCGTCCCTTATAGGATGCGGGTTCACTAGGCATCGTAGTGGAACATATTTTTACCGGGCCATACAACAAACCCACCAATAATTCAAGACGTCCTCCACGGGGCGCTTACACCGGAATCAGTGATCGGGTGAAATCGGAATCAGTGATCGGACGTGACCGGAACCAGCACCCCTTCGCCATTATCGGCTCTATCGGCGTGGTTGCGTAGATCCCCAACTTCAACCGCTTATTAAAACGTAACGATATTGATATGGAGCTGCATACCGCCGGCGCCTACAAGCGGACACTGACGCTGTTTGGCGAAAATTCTCCCGCCGGGCGAGAAAAGTTCCAGCAGGAGTTGAATGAGACCCATCAGTTGTTCAAGACCTTTGTTCAGCGCATGCGTCACGCACTGGATGTCGACGCCGTCGCCACCGGCGAACATTGGTATGGCGAGCAGGCACAGCATTTGGGGCTGGTGGATGCTATCGGTACCAGCGACGATGTGCTTATTGAGCAATTGGTGCGCCATGAAGTGATAAGCGTGCGTTTTAGCCGGCCGAAACGCTGGATGAGCCGCTTTACCGACAGCGCCGCGTTGAGCCTGGAACAACGGCTTCTGCGCTATTGGCAGCGCTCGCACAAGCCGCTGCTGTAACCCGCGGGCGGAGGCAATCTTGATGCGCCGCCACGGTGTGGGTGATACAAGGGCGGATGGCCTAAGCCGTCGGGATAATGGCAGGTCCGCCGCGGTTTTTCTCCGTACCCCGATCAGGGCGGTGAGGCAAGGGCGGATAACCTAGGCCGTGGGCATAACACAGGCCAGCAGGGCCGCCGTAGGCAAAAACCGCTATGGTGACAATGGGGCCACAGCAGGGTATCGCCGCACCGAGGCGGCCTGGCTATGGGCCTGGTCCACCGGCGGGGAGTGGGAAATAACTTATTGCCCGCGAAGCGGTAATCCTTATGCCGGCTACCGCGCGCTTTCGTAACGAAAGCGGCGCGCCCGGCAGGTTGAGATACTGTCTAGTTTTAACGCGAGCCTTGAGCTCTAACGCGCGGACGACGGTCTGGGGCGATCCCCTCCTTGGCGTTTGTCGCCCTCAATTTCTGGCCAGGCGTGAGAGGCGACGTCCCGGCGGGGCTGAATTTTTCAGCCCGGTCTTTCGTTTGATAACGCGCGCCGGCGCGAGATTTAAGCCGCGTTGAATGTCGATGTCGGCCGGTCGGACCGAATGACGGACGTTCATTACGGCGTCGGCGGTGGCGGTGGTGCGGTATATCAGTCTACCAGATGATATTTTTCCGACAGGACGTGGGCGAGATGCTTGAACATATTAAAGACGGCTGTGGTTTTCTGCGTCGGTATTCCCTGCTCATCAAAAAAAATTCACCGCGAAAAACCAGCACCGGCCCTTTCTGTTCCACCTCGGTGGCCAGCATTCCGTGCATATAGTCTTCATGGTCGCGAATTATCCGGTTTGCTTCTTCTAACAGACTTTTTCTGTCGATAGCGATGGTGAAGCTGTGCATATTTGTCACTCCTGTGTTAACTCGTGCCCTATTGTAATACCCGGTTGTGTTTGTCGGCAAACCGACTAAGGTTTATTCGTTTAGTTTACGGTTTTGCTAATTGCGTAGCGGGTAAAACCATTTTTTCCCCCGCTTATTGGTTGCACCAGTTTTTTTATCATGTACAGTGTGGCCCTCCGCGCGTCGGGTGGTTATTTTGTTACCGATTAGCGGGAAAATAAGCAGCGATTGCCGGCGCTTATTATAAAAATAAGCTGATTAACAAGAAGTTGACCTACCGCTCTTCCGTCGGGTGAGCGCGACAAAAACAGGTTGATTTTTGGCGGCGCTGCCGCAATATAAAAAAAGAGGTATGCCCAGCCAGGGTCTGGCGCAAAAAACTTCTTATTGCAGAAGACATCACTCAGGTAAAGGTAAAAATGGGTAAAGCTCTCGTTATCGTTGAATCGCCGGCCAAAGCCAAAACGATTAATAAATATTTAGGCAAAGACTACGTGGTTAAGTCCAGCGTCGGTCACATCCGCGATTTGCCGACCAGCGGTTCAGCCAGTCAAAAGAGCGCCGACGCCAGTAAAAAGAAGAAAGGTAAACCGGACCCGCAGCACGCGTTGGTCAACCGGATGGGCATCGATCCTTACCATGGCTGGAAAGCGCAGTATGAGATTTTGCCCGGTAAAGAGAAAGTGGTGACCGAGCTAAAAGCGCTAGCGGAAAAAGCCGATCACATCTACCTCGCAACCGACCTTGACCGCGAAGGGGAGGCGATTGCCTGGCATCTGCGTGAAGTTATCGGCGGCGATGATAAGCGTTTTAGCCGAGTAGTGTTCAATGAAATTACCCGCAACGCGATAGCTCAGGCTTTTGAACAGCCGGGGGAGCTGAATATTGACCGGGTCAACGCCCAACAGGCGCGGCGGTTCATGGACCGTGTCGTTGGCTATATGGTCTCGCCCTTACTGTGGAAAAAAATCGCCCGTGGCCTGTCGGCTGGACGGGTTCAATCGGTGGCGGTCAGGCTGGTAGTGGAGCGCGAGCGGGAAATCAAAGCCTTTGTGCCTGAAGAGTATTGGGAACTGCACGCCGATCTGCAGACGGCGCAGGCGTCTCCCCTGGGGATGCAGGTAACGCATCAGCAGGAAAAACCTTTCAAGCCGGTAAATCAGCAGCAAATTCAGGCAGCGCTCGATGGGCTTGAAAATGCCGATTATGTGGTCAGCGATCGTGACGATAAGCCTACCAGCAGTAAACCGGGGGCCCCGTTCACTACCTCGACGCTGCAGCAGGCGGCCAACACCCGCCTGGGCTATGGCGTGAAGAAAACAATGATGTTGGCGCAGCGGCTGTATGAAGCCGGACATATTACTTATATGCGTACCGACTCCACCAATTTGAGTCAGGATGCGCTTAACATGGCGCGCGGCTATATCAGCGCATCATTCGGCAACCCGTATTTGCCGAAGCAGCCCAACGAATACGCCAGTAAAAACAACGCCCAGGAAGCGCATGAGGCGATCCGCCCCTCCGATGTCAATGCCTTGGCTGAGCAGTTGAAAGACATGGAAGCCGACGCGCAGAAACTGTATCAGCTGATCTGGCGTCAATTTGTCGTCTGTCAAATGACGCCGGCGCAATACGATTCCACGACGCTGACCGTGACCGCCGGCGAGTTTCAACTGCGCGCCCGCGGCCGTACCCTACGTTTTGATGGCTGGACCAAAGTGATGCCGGCGTTGCGCAAGGGCGACGAAGATCGGACCCTGCCGGCGGGGGAGGCAGGCGAGACGCTGACGCTTAGCAAGCTGCTGCCCAGCCAGCATTTCACCAAGCCGCCCGCCCGCTATAGCGAAGCCTCACTGGTGAAAGAGCTGGAAAAACGCGGCATCGGCCGGCCGTCGACGTATGTGTCGATCATCTCCACCATTCAGGATCGCGGCTATGTCCACGTGGAAAATCGTCGTTTTTACGCGGAGAAAATGGGCGAAATCGTTACCGATCGCTTAGAAGAGAACTTCCGCGAGCTGATGAATTACGATTTTACCGCCAACATGGAGGATACCCTCGATCAGGTGGCCGCCAATCAGCAGGAGTGGAAGAGCGTGCTTGACGCGTTTTTCGACAAATTTAGCCAGCAGTTGGAAAATGCCGAAAAAGATCCCGAAGACGGAGGCATGCGGCCCAATCAAATGGTGATGACCAGCATCGATTGCCCGGTCTGTGGCCGCAAGATGGGGATCCGTACCGCCAGCACCGGCGTGTTCCTGGGCTGTTCAGGCTACGTGCTGCCGCCGAAAGAGCGCTGCAAAAACACCATTAATCTGATCCCGGAAGCGGAAACCCTGAACGTGCTTGAGGGCGACGATGCGGAAACCAATGCGCTGCGCGCACGCCGCCGCTGCGGGAAATGCGGTACCGCCATGGACAGCTATGTCATCGACGGCCAGCGTAAACTCTACGTGTGCGGCAACAATCCGCTGTGCGACGGCTACGACATCGAACAAGGTGAGTTCCGTATCAAGGGCTACGACGGCCCGGTGGTGGAATGTGAAAAATGCGGCGCCGACATGCACTTGAAATTGGGGCGTTTTGGCAAATACATGGCCTGTACCAACGACGACTGTAAGAACACCCGCAAGATCCTGCGCAACGGTGATGTGGCGCCGCCGAAGGAAGATCCGGTGCCGCTGCCCGAGCTGCCTTGCGAGAAGTCGGACGCCTACTTTGTACTGCGTGACGGCGCGGCGGGGGTCTTTCTGGCCGCCAACACATTCCCGAAATCCCGTGAGACCCGCGCGCCGCTGGTGGCGGAGCTGGCCCGTTTCCGCGATCGCCTGCCGGAAAAGCTGCGCTATTTGGCCGATGCGCCCGTCGAGGATGACAAAGGCAATAGCACCCTAGTGTGTTTCAGCCGTAAAACCAAGCAACAATATGTCTCTTCGGAAAAGGACGGCAAGGCCACCGGCTGGACCGCTTTCTATATTGATGGTCAATGGCAGGTGACCAAAAAGTAAGGGCGTTGCCGTCACGAAGCCAACCTCGCGGTTGGCTTTTTTTTAATTGATAATTAAGTGATATTAAGTGTTTTTTATGATTAAATAATATTAGTCATAACCAACGCTTTTAAGCGCTTTCGCGGAACCTGGTGAGTCGCATGCTCGGCGGCATCTCGCCGTGCGTCAGGTTCAGGGTATTCGTCAGGACAAGCAAATGAAATTGCAGCAACTTCGATATATTGTGGAAGTGGTTAACCACAACCTGAATGTCTCTTCTACCGCCGAGGGGCTATACACCTCTCAGCCCGGCATCAGCAAGCAGGTGCGGATGCTTGAGGATGAACTCGGCGTGCAGATTTTCGCCCGCAGCGGCAAGCATCTGACCCAGGTCACCCCGGCGGGCCAGGAGATTATCCGTATCGCGCGCGAGGTGCTGTCCAAGGTCGATGCCATCAAGGCGGTGGCGGGGGAGCATACTTATCCCGATAAAGGATCGCTGTATGTGGCGACCACCCATACACAGGCGCGTTACGCCCTGCCGGACGTGATCAAAGGGTTTATCGAGCGCTACCCGCGGGTTTCACTGCATATGCATCAGGGCTCGCCGACCCAAATCGCCGAAGCGGTGTCAAAGGGCGTCGCGGATTTCGCCATTGCCACCGAGGCGCTGCATCTGTATGACGATCTGGTGATGCTGCCTTGTTATCATTGGAATCGAGCCATCGTGGTGCTGCCGGATCATCCCCTCGCCGGTCATAAATCGCTGACGATTGACGAGCTGGCGGCGTATCCGCTGGTGACCTATACCTTTGGTTTTACCGGCCGTTCCGAGCTGGATACCGCCTTCAATCGCGCCGGTCTGACGCCGCGTATCGTGTTCACCGCCACCGATGCGGATGTGATTAAAACTTACGTGCGCATGGGGCTGGGCGTTGGCGTCATCGCCAATATGGCGGTGAATACCCAAGCGGATCCGGATCTGGTCAAAATCAACGCCGACGATCTGTTTGCCCAGAGCACCACCAAGATTGGCTTTCGCCGTAGCACGTTCCTGCGCAGCTATATGTATGATTTTATTCATCGTTTCGCTCCACACCTCATCCGCGATGTGGTGGATATGGCGGTGGCGCTGCGTTCCAATGAAGACATCGAAGCGATGTTCAAGGACATCAAGTTACCGGTGAATTAACCGCACCCCTTGGCCCGCCCATCGTCATCGCCCCGGTTGGGCAGACGCGGCTTCAGGCCATGTCCCGTTGCCGGCCAGCCGCGCTAATGTCCTGGTTGGGTTTGCGGCGAATGGCCGCCGTGTCCGCCGTTATCGCCCTCGTGGCGGGAACGCTTGCGCCAGGGCCGCTATTGCCGCGGCGGGGGTGCTCGGCGGCCGTTCTGAGCGCCTGACGTGGCGGCATGGCTGCGCCCCATGGTTTTACCCAACGCAGCAATAATCCCTCGATGTTATGAAAACGTTGTCGGTTGTTTGTACTATCTTTAAATGATTACCTCAACCCGTATAGGGTTATGACAATAATGATTTAGTTGGAGGAGTTATGTCGTCATCAATTAAAGAAGCAATCAGGGACCAGCTCACCGCGCATCACAAAACCTACCATTTTTTCAATCTGGCGCTGGCGGCAGAACATATCGGGCCTATCGACAAACTGCCCAAATCCATGAAAGTGCTGCTGGAAAATCTGCGGCGTCACCAGGACGGCGTCATCGTCACCGAGGCGCATCTGCGCGAGGTCGTGGGCTGGCTGAAAACCGCCCATGCTGAGGGCGAAATCGCCTATCGCCCGGCACGGGTATTGATACAGGATTTTACCGGTGTGCCGGCGGTGCTGGACCTGGCGGCCATGTGTGAGGCGGTGAAACGGTTAGGGGGGAATGTCGACAAAGAGAATTCTCTCTCGCCGGTGGATCTGGTCATCGACCATTCAGTTACCCTGGACGCCTACGGCAGCGAAGAGGCGTAGGCAGAAAATAATCACTTGGAAATGTCGCGTAATCTGGAGCGTTACACCTTCCTGCGCTGGGGGCAAAATGCGTTTAGCAGGTTTCGCGTGGTGCCGCCGGAAAACGGTATCTGTCATCAGGTCAATTTGGAATACCTCGCCAAGACCGTGTGGCATGAAGAGCAGAATGGGCAAGAGATCGCCTATCCGGATACGCTGGTCGGCACCGACTCCCATACCACCATGGTCAACGGGCTAGGGGTGTTGGGTTGGGGCGTCGGCGGGATTGAGGCAGAGGCGGCCATGCTCGGCCAGCCGGTATCGATGCTGATTCCAGACGTGGTGGGATTTAAATTAACAGGTAAGCTCAATGAGGGCATTAGCGCGACCGATTTGGTGCTGACCGTGACGCAAATGCTGCGTCAGCATGGCGTGGTCGGCAAATTTGTCGAATTTTATGGCGCCGGACTGGATGTACTGCCGCTGGCGGATCGGGCGACCATCGCCAATATGGCGCCGGAATATGGCGCGACCGGCGGCTTCTTTCCAGTGGATGCCATAACGCTTGACTATCTACGCCTGACCGGGCGCAGTGAAGAGCAGATCGCGCTGGTGGAGGCCTACTGCAAACGTAAGCGTACGCCCAACGCCGTATTGACAGTTATTCAGCAGGGATGGTGAGGTTCCACGGCAGGAGCTCTTTGATTTTGTTGATGGGATGATCCGCGATAATCGCCAGCACATGGCGCAGATACGCTTCCGGCTCCACGCCGTTCAGTTTGCAACT
>NZ_JBLKSS010000054.1:0-11177 GCF_047607725.1 Sodalis sp. (in: enterobacteria)
TTAAAGTCCAGCGGGAAATTTGGACGACGTCTTGAGGGTTTTGGTGGGGTTTGTTTCATGAATTGCGCCCATTAAAAAAATAATGGACATCATCTTCAATAACTTGATGGGGAATTAACAGACGGCGCTGGGCGTACGCTTACGTCTATACCGCCTTCAAAGCGGCGATGCGCGATACGCGCGAAAAGGCGGATTACGATGTGCCGGCGCATCTGCGCAATGCCCCGACCCGGTTGATGAAAGACATGGGCCTGGGGGCGGAATACCGCTACGCCCACGATGAACCCAACGCCTACGCCGCCGGCGAAGACTATTTCCCGCCCGAAATGGCGCATACCCGTTACTATCAACCCAGCTCACGCGGGCTGGAGGGCAAAATCGCTGAAAAGCTCGCCTGGCTGGGCGCGCTGGATCAAAATAGCCCGACAAAACGCTACCGATAACCCCACCGTTGCGGTAAGGTTAGCAGTGCTGAATTCATGACGCGGCCCCGCTCTGGGCGCTGCGCGGCCATAGACTTACATCGTAAACATACATCAGATAATCATAAGCACAGGACTAGCATGCTCGATCCCAATCTACTGCGTAACGAGCTCGACGCAGTCGCCGAAAAATTGGCTCGCAGGAAATTTAAACTGGATGTGGCGACCTTGCACCAGCAGGAGGAGCGCCGCAAAGTGCTCCAGGTGGAAACCGAAAATCTGCAGGCTGAACGCAATGCCCGCTCCAAGGCCATCGGCGCCGCGAAATCGCGCGGGGAAGCTATCGAGCCACTGCGCCAGGAGGTCAATCAGCTGGGTGAGCGCTTGAGCGCCGCCAAGACGGAACTGGACGCCCTGCAGGGCGCGATCCGCGACTACGCGCAGTCGCTGCCCAATATCCCCGCCGACGAGGTGCCCGACGGCCGTGATGAAAATGACAATCGGGAAGTGTCGCGCTGGGGCGAACCGCGCCAGTACGATTTCCCCATCCGCGACCACGTGGAGTTGGGGGAAATGGCGGGCGGGCTCGATTTTGCCGCGGCTGTGAAGCTGACCAGCGCGCGTTTTGTGGTGATGCGCGGCCAAATCGCCCGCCTGCACCGGGCGCTGGCCCAGTTCATGTTGGATCTGCATACCGAGCAGCACGGCTATCTGGAGCATTATCTGCCCTATCTGGTGAAGCACGCCTCGCTGTACGGCACCGGCCAACTGCCGAAATTTGCCGAGGATCTGTTTCATACCCAGCCGCTCAGCGAAGAAGCGGAAACCAGCGCCTATGCGCTGATCCCGACCGCGGAAGTGCCGCTGACCAACCTGATGCGCGACGAGATCATCGAGGAAGACGCGCTACCGCTGAAAATGACCGCCCATACGCCGTGCTTCCGCTCCGAGGCCGGCTCTTACGGGCGCGATACCCGCGGGCTCATCCGCATGCATCAGTTCGACAAAGTGGAAATGGTGCAGGTGGTCAAACCGGCGCAGTCGATGCAAGCGCTGGAAGAGATGACCGGCCATGCCGAAAAGGTGCTGCAATTGCTGCAACTGCCGTACCGCAAAGTGCTGCTGTGTACCGGCGATATGGGCTTCGCGTCCTGTAAAACCTACGATCTGGAAGTCTGGCTGCCGGCGCAGAATACTTACCGCGAAATCTCCTCGTGCTCCAACATCGGGGACTTCCAGGCGCGCCGTATGCAGACGCGTTACCGCAGCCGGACCGACAAAAAGCCGCAGCTGGTGCATACGCTGAACGGCTCTGGCCTGGCGGTCGGCCGCACGCTGGTGGCGGTGCTGGAAAACCATCAACTGGCCGACGGCCGCATTGAAATACCGGCGGTGCTGCGGCCCTACATGAACGGTTTGACCCATATCGGCTAAGGGTCCGACGTTCGCAACGCGCCCGCTGAGGCGCGTTTTTTTGCGCACAATCAAGCATGCTTCCTGTTGTTGCGCAAAAAATGCGGCGGCACATTTTGGCTGATTGACTTTTTATGCCGTGGTGGCATGATGGGCGTAATCTCTTCTCTGAGGCTGCGTTTCCCATACCATGTCCGCCTATTCTCGCCCGGTGCTATTACTGCTCGCGGGCCTCTTATTATTGACGATTTCCATTGCCTTGCTGAACACGCTGGTGCCGCTCTGGCTCAGCCATGCCTCGTTGCCCACCTGGCAGGTCGGCCTGGTCAGTTCGTCCTATTTTACCGGTAATCTTGCCGGTACCTTGCTCACCGGGGTGCTGATTAAACGGTTTGGCTTCACCCGCAGTTATCATATGGCCTGTTTGATGGCGCCGGCGCTGTTTGTGCTTGGCTGCTCCGGTTTTACCCTCTATCCGGTGGCGATGTCCTGGGCCTGCGAAAAGGTCAGCCCGGATGAACTGGTCGCCATGAACCAGGCGCTGTTGCTCAGCTATACGCTCGGCAGCCTGTTCGGTCCGTCGATGACCGCCATGCTGATGCAGCGTTATTCGGATCATCTGCTGTTTGTCATGATTGCGGCGGTGGCGCTGGTATACCTTGTGATGCTGCTGCGCAAACCGGATCGCCATCATACGCCGGTGGCCACCGCCTGAGAGCGTAGCCGGCTTAGGTGCATCCTACCGATGACCGAGCCGGCGTGAGCGCATCTGCTCCCCGATGCCTAAGCCGACGCCGGCACGCTTTTCCCCGCGGCCGGCGGGCTTTTCTGACGCCAGACACGCCTAGGCTTGCCGGCCCCGAGTCCGGTTTGGCGTCGGTTTGCTGATCCCAAGTCTCGTCTGGCGTCCATCTGTTGACCCCGAATCCAGTCTGGCATCGGCTGGCGGACGCCGCGGAGGCTGTCCTGCCGCCGGCTTTTTGTCCCAGTGCGGTCTGATTCGCCGTTGCGCGGTTGAGGGGCGCACAACGGCTCCCTGGCCCTAGACGTTTTCCGCCAGCGTTTGCGGCAGCGCGCTCGGCTGCATCTGCGCCTGCTCGTCATCATCGTGACGCGTGAAGCGCCAGCAGCGGGTATGATAACGCGTGACGCTATTGCGATGCGCCACGCTAACCAGCGTAATGTGCGGCAAGGTGTTAATGTAAGCGCCCCGTGGAGGACGTCTTGAATTATTGGTGGGTTTGTTGTATGAGACAGTAAACCTACGTTACACGCTTATGCTCATTGTATTGATTTTAATAACTTTTATTCCCATCTCGGTTTGAGTGATATGAAATTAGTGGTTCTGAAGTTTGTGATAGTGTCCATTAAAATTTAAGTGGACACTATCATCGCCGGATTATCCATGATCTGACAGCCGTCCCTTATAGGATGCGGGTTCACTAGGCATCGTAGTGGAACATATTCTTACCGAGCCATACAACAAACCCACCAATAATTCAAGACGTCCTCCACGGTGCGCTTACAAATGAAATGCGGTCGACCGCACAATGACAAGTTTATATCTTTCATGCCTGTCAACAGCGGCATTGATCAAACTTCAGAATTAACCCGTCCTTTTCTTTATGTAATAAGTAATAAAATTGCTGATATGTTATGCATTATAAGTCAATATTATTTCGTATCACAAAAATGAGAATGTGGCGTTCATCAGACCCGTCTGCCCGTTATTTATCTGCGTAACGTCATGCTTTGGTTATCGGCGATGGCATCAGAGCACATTAGGCTAAGTTTGCCGGCAAGTTCCCGCGAACAGGGCGGCGAAGTACGGATTTCACATGCCAGCCGGCAAGACGTGAAAATAAATCAACCTCCTGTTTTTACTGGTCATTCACTGACAGCGACGCGTCATCGCTGCGAACTGAAAAAATATTTACTGAAAAATAATAAATCTATATCACCATTTTTAAATTTAGCGATATAATCAGAATGCCTCCCAGCAGGTCGGTGATAAATAAAAAGCACACTGAACACTTTAAAAGGGAAACCTGTCCAATAGATTCTTTAGGGAGTGATTGCGTGCGCGGGTACGCCTGTCCCCTTTAAGGTAGCACCATGAAAGATGAAAACGCTCGGATTATTCATGACAATACATTTGAGGGGGAAATACCTTCCTCAAAGATTGAACTCTGGCGCTCTGGTGTCAATGCCTCTCTGCTACAATCGCATTTTACCCGTTCGCAGGTGGATATCCTCAATTGGAGTGTCGAAGCGCATCATTTTGATATTTTTATCTGTGGGCATATACAGGCCACGGGGCAAACGTTTGTGAATTTTCCATCACACGGAGGTGATTTAAATGATCATTTTTTGTTGATCATTATGCTGGAAGGGGGCATAGAGGGTAACCTGGGACGACTTGCTTTATCCCTTGAGCCTGAAGATATTCTGCTGATAGATGTTTTGCAGCCGCTTAACTTAAAATTGAAAGAAAGGCGCGACACGTCGCTGGCACACGTCATGTATGTCGTCATTCCGCGCCAGCTATTGGTGGAGATTGACGATACCGCTTCGTTGCATGGCAAGGTAATTCGCCGTGGCGAAYTACTCAATAAACTTATCGCCAGCCATGTTCATCAACTTATGGCGTACAGCATTGACATCACCGCCACCGAGGCAAGCCGCATCGCCCGACCGGTTATTGATTTTTTGATAAGCGCCATCAAGACCTCGGTCAGTTTCGGCCAGCCGCTGATTGCGGATACTCGGCTGTTGGTGATTAGCCGCATCTGCCAGTACATTCATCAGCATCTGCAATTACCCGGTTTGACCGCGGAACTTATAGGCCAGCAGTATGGCTTATCCCGTTCATCATTATATCGGTTATTTGAGCCCTATGGTGGCGTGCCGCCCATATCCGCAAAAAACGCCTCACGGCGACGACGCGTATGCTATTGCACCCGCGCTATAGCCGCTGGCGCATTGCCGAGATCGCCTATTATTTGGCATTTAGAGCCGGCCACGTTTAATCGTCTGTTTATCACGACCTATGGGATCACACCTTCACAGGCGCGTAAACAACGCCAGGATATATAGGCGTTGGATGCGATGGAAGAATCACAGGTCGCGTGGTTACGCTCGCTATAGCGCGGCCCGCATTGTCACATCACCGTCAAGGCGCGGACGGCGAGCCGCAGCTGCAGGAAATTAAACTGCTGCAGGTACAGTTTCCAACATTTTGCGGGCTGCCGTGCGGTACAGGTTCTGAGGTTCGCGTCGTGGTGGGTGATGAATCGGCGCATCCGGTTAATGACAGACCAACAAACGCAATAAAGACAATTATCCCGATGTTTTTCATGGTTGTCTCCAGAGAGGGGTTCGCTGAGTATAGTTCTTTTTCGCAAAAGCTCGCGAAATTCCCTCGCTGGCGCTGGACAGCGGCAGGCACATGGCGCCGACAAATCCATAAAGGGATATCAGGTAGACCAGGTAGGGGATGACGGCCCAAATACCAAAAAGAATCGTCATGCGCAGCGCTTCGGAACCGACGATATAATGGGCGAGAAGCGCAAAGGTGGGAAAAAGCGGCAACAGACCGGCAATATAGTAGTTACGGGTTTTGGACAGTAGCACGATTAGCACCACCACTAATGCGCCCAGCAGGGCTTTGAACAGCAGCGTCATGACAATAAAAGAAGTCGGGGAACCGTGGCAAGAGTCTACCACGGTGCCGCCAGGATATAGGTAAGCGGGTAAACGATCGCGACGACCGGCTGAGCCGTCCTGGCCCCGCGGCGCGGGAGGCGTCTTTATTGACGATAGGCGTGGGTTATCTGTTTTACGGTACTGGTAAATACCGCTTGCTGTTCGGGATCATCAAGCTGACTGATGTATTTTTCCATTTTTATGATGACTTTGCCGGCATCGGCTTGCCCAATGGCTTTTAACAGCAGTGACATCATCGCCTTCATGCAGTTAAGCTCTTGCGCAAGTACCGCGGTTTCGCTATCGGTGGTAAATTCAACGTTGCCCATTATTGTCCCCGTTATCAGTGATCATTAAGACTGGCGCCTCGCTTGGCGGACCGCTACGCGTCGGCGGTGGACGCCATGTGCGCTGATTATAACAGGTTTTGTTTTATAAATTTAACTGATGTTGGTCATTTATCTCGGGCAAATTGCGGCAGGTTAAAAAAACGCCACTCTTCCCCAGGTGTCCAGTCCTCGCCAGGCGTGGCGGATTAAACGGAGCGGCAATATATTATAATTAACTTTAAAGTTTGAATGTACGCTAAAAGTAATAATTTATAAATAATTATTCTTTAAAAATATGTATATGAAATGATTTATGATAATATTGCCTCAACGAAAGGAAAATCATAATAAACTGATTTTTAAGTAAATTTCTTATGGTTTTGTTCGCTTTTTAAGCAGCTCGGGTCTTGCGATGGACGTGCAGACGTTGTGACAAAAGAGGGGAAATGGGCAATTCCCGACGGCTACACGAATTTTGGTGAAATCTCCTTGCGGTGCAATAACCTATCTGTCTAAAATAAGCCTGCGCAGGCGACACTGCTGAATTTTTCCAGTATAAGCGAATAATCATTTTTCTTTATTTACTTAAAAGCTGTAATATAAGTCTTAAATATTTGATTCGCTTTACATCACTCCCTCTTTTTTGGAGAATTTCTCTTTGATAAGCGTTTTTCTTGTTGATGACCACGAATTGGTGCGCGCAGGGATACGACGCATTCTTGAAGATATCAAAGGCTTCAAAGTCGTTGGCGAGGCACACTGTGGCGAAGAGGCGGTAAAGTGGTGCCGCAACAATTGTGTCAACGTCGTGTTAATGGATATGAATATGCCGGGCATTGGCGGGTTGGAAGCCACGCGCAAAATCGTGCGCTTTTCGCCGGATATCAAAGTTATCATGCTGACCATTTACACAGAAAACCCATTACCTGCTAAAGTAATGCAGGCCGGGGCCGCAGGATACCTGAGCAAAGCCGCTGCTCCGCGCGAGGTCATCTGCGCCATTCGCGCGGTGAACGCCGGTAAACACTACATCGCGTCCGATATCGCCCAGCAGATGGCCCTGAGTCAGCTGGAGCCGCAGGCGGAAACCCCCTTTGAATGTTTGTCCGAACGGGAACTCCAAATTATGCTGATGATTACCCGCGGGCAAAAGGTCACCGATATTTCGGAGCAGCTCAATCTGAGCCCTAAAACCGTTAATAGCTATCGTTACCGGATATTTAGTAAACTAAACATCAGCGGTGATGTAGAATTAACCCATCTGGCCATCCGCCACGGGTTGTTCAATACGGAGATTTTATTAAGTAGTGACTGACAGTTTTAACGCCAAACAATTTCTGAGCACCGTGACCAGCCAGCCTGGCGTCTATAGCATGTATGATGCATCCGGTACGGTGATTTATGTCGGCAAGGCTAAAGATCTGAAAAAGCGCCTGGCGAGCTATTTTCGTGCCCAGGTTGCCAGCCGCAAGACCGAAGCGCTGGTGAAAAGCATTCATCATATTGATGTGACCATCACCCATACGGAAACCGAAGCGCTGCTGCTTGAGCATAACTACATTAAGCTGTATCAGCCACGCTACAACGTATTGCTGCGCGATGATAAATCCTATCCCTTCATTTTCCTCAGCAGCGACGCGCATCCCCGCATCACGTCCCATCGCGGGGCCAAGCATGCGAAAGGGGATTATTTCGGGCCATTTCCCAATGGTTATACGGTAAAGGAGACGCTGGCCCTGTTGCAGAAGCTGTTTCCCATTCGCCAATGCGAGGACAGCGTGTATCGCAACCGTTCACGCCCGTGCCTGCAGTATCAGATAGGTCGCTGTCTGGGGCCCTGCGTACACGGGCTGGTCAGCGATGAGGAATATCAGCAGCAGGTGGAATATGTGCGCTTGTTCCTGTCAGGCAAAGATCAGCAGGTGCTTAATCAGCTTGTAGAGCGGATGGAACTGGCCAGCCGCGCGCTGAACTTTGAGGATGCGGCGCGCGCGCGCGATCAGATCCAGGCGGTGCGCCGCGTAACGGAAAAACAGTTCGTTTCCGGCGACCGGGAAGATCTGGACGTCATCGGCGTGTCGTTCGACGCCGGTATGGCCTGCGTCCATGTTCTGTTTATCCGCCAGGGGAAAGTTTTGGGTAGCCGCAGCTATTTTCCAAAAGTGCCGGCCGGTACGGAACTGGCGGAAGTGGTGCAGACGTTTGTCGGCCAATTCTATCTGCAGGGCTGTCAGATGCGCTCGCTACCGGGAGAAATTCTATTGGATTTCACGCTGCCTGAGAAAACGCTGCTGCCGGCGTCGCTGAGCGAGCAGGCGGGCAGGAAAATTCAGATCCAGACGCAGCCGCGCGGCGACCGCGCCCGCTATCTAAAGCTGGCCCGCACCAATGCCGCGACGGCGCTGGTGACTAAACTGTCGCAACAGTCGACGGTACATCAGCGTTTAGCCGCTCTGGCAGAGCTATTGGGTATCGAGCAGGTCAACCGGATGGAATGTTTTGACATCAGCCATACGATGGGGGAACAGACTATCGCCTCCTGCGTCGTCTTTGACGGCAACGGGCCGGTACGCGCCGAATATCGCCGCTATAATATTGAAGGCATAGCCCCCGGCGATGATTATGCCGCCATGGATCAGGTCCTGCGCCGCCATTATGGTAAGGCGCTCGAAGAAAAGAAAATCCCCGACGTGGTGATTATCGATGGTGGTAAAGGTCAATTGGGTATGGCCAAAGCGGTGTTCGAGGAGTTGGACGTACCTTGGGACAAATCGCGCGTAGTGTTGCTCGGCGTAGCAAAAGGCGTAGACCGCAAGGCCGGCCTCGAAACGCTGTTTTTGGAACCACATGGCGAGGGAATAGCGCTGCCGCCGGATTCGCCGGCCCTGCATGTGATTCAGCATATCCGCGATGATTCGCACAACCATGCGATTACCGGCCATCGCAATAAACGTGCTAAGGTAAAAAATACCAGCGCGCTGGAATTGATTGAGGGTGTCGGGCCGCGGCGTCGACAGTCGCTGCTGAAGTACATGGGCGGCCTGCAGCCGTTACGCAATGCCAGCGTGGAGGAAATTGCCCAAGTGCAGGGTATTTCAGGCGCCTTGGCAGAAAAAATATTTAATGCGTTGAAACACTAGCGGCAATGTAGCAACATACTTGTTATTTCCACTCCGGCCAGATAGTTAACAAAGCACTATGCAACTGAATATACCGACTTGGCTTACCCTGTTCCGTGTCGTCATGATACCGTTCTTTGTTCTGGCCTTTTATCTGCCTTTCAAATGGGCGCCGTTGAGTTGCGCGCTCATTTTTGTCCTGGCGGCGGTGACGGATTGGTTTGACGGTTTCCTGGCCCGTCGTTGGAAACAAACGACCCGCTTTGGCGCATTTCTCGATCCCGTCGCGGATAAAGTGATGGTCGCCACGGCGCTGGTGCTGGTGGCGGAGCATTTTCATTCCTGGTGGATAACGCTGCCCGCGGCGACCATGATTGCCCGTGAAATCATTATCTCTTCATTGCGTGAGTGGATGGCGGAGATAGGCAAACGTAGCAGCGTCGCGGTTTCCTGGATCGGTAAAGTGAAAACCACCGCGCAAATGCTGGCATTGGTGGCGCTGCTGTGGCATCCGGACGACATCGTATCGGCGATAGGTATCGTCGCGCTGTATGTCGCTGCGGTGCTGACTTTCTGGTCAATGTTCCAATATCTGTATGCCGCGCGGCACGATTTGTTCGAGCATTGAGAGAAGCGCTGTAAAAAACAGCAAACGCGTCGGCGATGACTATTTTTGTATTGACTCATACGGCGAGGTCAGTAGAATGCATCGCACCGAAAGCAACCACGGTTGTTCGCCGATAGGTTTGGTAACCAGGTTGTTGATAGTCATGCGGGAATAGCTCAGTGGTAGAGCACAACCTTGCCAAGGTTGGGGTCGCAAGTTCGAGCCTCGTTTCCCGCTCCAAATTCCAGTTGGCCGGTGTAATTCGTTCATCGGCTGACGCTGAAAGGACCCATATGGGTCCTTTTTTGTTGTCGCTCGCTCTACTTTATCCCCAGGGTGTCATGCCGCTTGCGGCTGCCCGTTTACACTCTGCCTATCAGACCCTGTGCTTCTGCCTCACAATAACCCCTGTTGTCTAACGCCAATCCCTGCACAGGGCACGGCGTTCGCCGGCCGGAGAGCGCTATTCCCTGAGATGCTAATGGTGAGAGGGGGCCCCGGCGGTGACACCTATCACTTTAAAGTTAAATAGACTGTTGCCATGGCGCAAGCGTTGGCTGTTTAGGAGATAATGCCTGGCACCTGGCCAGCATCTGGCCTTGGCGTTTGGCGTGAGGACTTCAGCTTAAGGCCGTCTGGCGGGGCGCCGGCGGCGGGTCTCTGGTGAAGTGGGGTTCACTCCAGTTAAACATAAGCGGTGTCGGCAAGGGGCTGTCCCTCATCAACAGTTTTCGCTCACCTGATGGGGATGGAATAAGGCCAGCCAGTCGTGCGCTGGGCCAGCGGCCGAAGAGCATTGTTGTAGCAATCGCCCCATCCTCTAAGGTTTGTCCGCGGGAAGGAAAAGACGGCAATTTTTATTGCGGTGCCCGGTTGGCTGTGATGTAACCATCTAAACGTCCCGTGCCAAAAAAAGCTTGCCATCGCTGCTTAGGCAAGCCATAATTGCGTCCATTCCGAAACGCGGAATAAACGAATTGTCTTTATGATCAGCTAGTTGCATGGTAGTGATTCGGCAATTTGCCGATAAAGCCCGCTGCAGGACAAAGACAAGGGATGAAATTAGGCGCGTTGGCAGAGTGGCCATGCAGCGGATTGCAAATCCGTCCACCTCGGTTCGACTCCGGGACGCGCCTCCAGTTTTGATTTCCCGACGCCCGGGTGGTGGAATCGGTAGACACAAGGGATTTAAAATCCCTCGGCCTTTGGCTGTACGAGTTCAAGTCTCGTCCCGGGTACCACACAGAAAAAATCATAATAATTAATAAGATGTCCTATATTAGTCCCCGCCGTTAAGGCGGTTTTTTTGTGTCCGAATCAGCTATTCCTAACATCATTTTTTCGACTTGAATAAAAATTCATTTTTTCTGACCACCGACGACGGGGACTATTTCTGTTTTTCTGTTGTACCGTGCCGTCTGTCCGATGCTTTTATGGTCGGAGTGCAGATTCCGACGTATCCGATCATCTGTTCCGGCGACATCCGATCAGTTATTCCGATATTTTCCGATCACCCATTCCAGTGATATTCGATCACGTGTTCGCTCATCTTCTGACTCAGTTTTAGTCTATTTTTCCTGTG
>NZ_JBLKSS010000055.1:0-10730 GCF_047607725.1 Sodalis sp. (in: enterobacteria)
CTCAAACCGGGATGGAAATAAAAGTTATTAAAATCAATACAATGTGAAAATGCAATGAGCATAAGCGTGTAACGTAGGTTTACTGTCTCATACAACAAACCCACCAATAATTCAAGACGTCCTCCACGGGGCGCTTACGTTGACGCAATGCCGCCGCCAATGGCGAGGTAATCGTAATGTCGGGTCATTCGGGCGTTTCCTTCAGCAAAATCGTTGGCACAAGTGTAGCGTGCAAACGCGCGTTGTCGCAAAGATTGCATCAATCCCTTTGATAGGCCGCCTGATTTACTCCGCCACCAGCCAGCGCGCGAAAGCGTGACCCTGGCCGGAAGGCACCAGAGTCTGATGCAGCCAAGGCAGCAACGCGTTCATCTGTTGTTCCAGTTTCCAGGGGGGATTGATGACAATCATGCCTGAAGCGGTCATGCCGCGCCTGTCGCTATCGGGACGGACCGCCAGTTCAATCTGTAAAATACGGCGGATGCCGCTTTGCTCCAGCGCCGACAATGTGCGCTTTACCTGCTGGCGCAGCACCACCGGATACCACAGCGCATAGACGCCGGTGGCGAAACGCTTATAGCCTTCCTGAATCGCGCTAACCCCGTCCTGATAGTCGGTTTTTAACTCATAAGGCGGATCGATCAGCACCACGCCGCGACGGGAGGCCGGCGGCAGTTGGGACTTCAATTGTTGATAACCGTCAGCCCGCAGCACCGATGCCCGGGGATCTTTGTGAAACTCGCTGCGCAACAGCGGATAGTCACTGACGTGCAGCTCGGTCAAATGTAATTTATCTTCGCCGCGCAGCAGTTGGCGGGCCAATAGGGGCGAGCCGGGATAATAGCGCAACTGGCCGGCGCGGTTGAAATGACGGACCACCTCCAGATAAGGCGCCAGCAAAGCGGGGGCATCGTCACGCTGCCAGATCCGGGCGATGCCTTCCAGAAATTCACCGGTGCGCTCGGCCTGTTCACCGGAAAGCAAATAGCGGCCCGTGCCGGCATGGCTGTCAAGATAAAGGAAGGGTTTTTCCTTTTCCTTTATCGCGCTCAGGATGAGGCTGAGCACGGTATGTTTGAGCACATCGGCGTGATTGCCGGCGTGAAAGCTGTGGTGATAGCTGAGCATAGGTTTGATATCTACTTGAGATTGAATGAATATTTTATTAATGCCGATGCCGAAGTTCGCGCCTGCCGGCCCCGGTTTGTTTCAAGGACCCGCGCACATCACCCTAAGCAAAGAACAGCATCTAAACACCAGGTCAGACGGACGATTATATCAGGATGAGGGTGAAAGGGGTTAAAAGCTTCCCAACGCCTCGGCGTTTATGGCATGAAGCGCAGAGAGGCGCACCCACCCTCATCATGATCCTTGGCCGGGAGTGAAGGTTTTCAGCAGCCAACGCAGTGCGGGGCGCAAAAAGCGCGCCAACAAAGGGCGTGAAGATGCGTGAAAAAGGGAGGTTTGCGAGGGTTAATGGCGGTATTCCCTTATCTTGGAGGGATTATGATAACAGTGAACGGCACGCATTATTGTGAACCTTCATTCTAGGAGGGCGTGCCCGCCACGCCCCTCGGTGGCTGGGGTGGTGATCGGTCATTTGTCATCAGGCATCGGTTACCGGGCGCCAGCCCCGTGCAGGCAGCATCGCGATAAGACGGGCTTAAGGCCAGAGCGTTACCCTCTTTTTGCGCCTGATGTGAGAATCGCTTGCGACAAAGTGACGCCGGTGGCTTGATAGGGGGTATGCGCTCGCCCTGGTTACGTCGATCGTTAAGTGTCATTTGCGTTTAAAAGGGCATTATCTATTTTAATATAAATGTCATTACGTCGCGATTAACTGAGTATTCTCCAGGAGTTGAAATACTCATTAATGTGTTTCATTATGATCCTGTCGTCGCTTCAGATATCAAATCATTTAATATTCATATTATTAAGTGCATGTGATGCCAGACCGCTCCAGGAAACGAGGCGGTAGTCAATAATAGGGAGGAGTATCATGCAGGGAGCAGAGATTAATAAAAATGACCATGCCTATAATCGGGTGCCGGCAAATTCCCGGGTGAGTCTGTTAAATGCCACCTTGGTGCGAATGGGGATGATGACGTCTTTATCGCAATTTATGGTTGGCGCAACGTTAGGCCACAGCATGACTTTCGGGCAGGCCATGCTAGCGACGGTACTCGGCAGCCTGATATTGGAAATCGTCGGCCTGGGAATGGGGCTGGTCGGGATGAAAGAGGGATTATATACCAGCCTGCTGGCCCGCTGGTGCGGCTTCGGACGCATCGGCTCGGGGATCATTGGCGTATTTATTGCCTTAAGCCTGATAGGCTGGTTTGGCGTGCAGAATTCGGTACTGGCCGATGGATTGCTGCATGCTTCTCAGGGTATGCTTAATTATCCCGCCGCCGCCGTTTTGTCTGGATTGATCATCACTCTCTTGGTCTTATACGGTTTTTCCGCACTCAGTTGGACGGCGAAAATCTCCGTCCCATTATTTTTCTTGGTGGTGCTGTATATCTTATATGATATTGTCAGCGGCCCCGATGTGATTAATTTTTTTCATGGCCAGCCAAATGGCCAGGCGATGTCGTTAAGTCAGGGGGCAACGATGGTTGCGGGCGGATGCATTGTCGGCGCGTTAATTTCTCCCGATATCAGCCGCTATTGTAAAAATAAGAACCACGTTTTGTTTATGATTACTTCATCCATTGTTGTTGGTGAAATAATTATAAATTGTATGTCCATCATCGTCGCCCACGCGCTCGGAACGGCGGATGTGGTCACTATCATGACCCATAGCGCCGGCTGGATTGGTTTAGTTACCGTGATCCTCTCCGCCATCAAAGTGAATGACGTCAACTTATACTCCGCAAGCCTCGGCCTGGCGACGGCGCTGGACGGACTGAGCCGCCGCAAATGGCGCTACCGCTGGCTGACGCTGCTGTTGGGGCTTACCGGCACGATGCTTTCGGTTCTGGGCATCATTAGTCATTTTATCGACTTTCTCATTTTGCTCGGCGTGCTGTTCCCGCCGATCACCGGCATTATGCTGGTGGATTATTATGTGCTGCGCACCCATCGCACGCTGCTGAATGCCACGCGCGAGCGCCACACGCTGCCAGATGCGGCGTCGACGCCTGTGATCGGTTGGTCGGGCATGGTGGCCTGGCTGAGTGGCAGTCTGGTGGGCTTCGCTTTGCATCTGGGGATCTCGTCAGTGAATTCGCTGTTGGCGGCCGGCCTGTTTTATTGGCTGATGGCGGAGGTGAAACAGAAAATAGTGACTCGATGTCGGTCTGATGCGTAATAGCCGGCGCGCCGGCGGGTGGGGAGACGCGTGAGCGGTGCGGCGGTTGTTGCACTCGCCATGGGTGATGCCGCGGGTAGCCAGCGCCGCTCTGAGCTGTTTGGCGCTCATCAGGCGCCGGCTTCTGCGCCGTTCACCGCTACAGCCATCAGGCATGATAATCGGCAATGATCTCCAGTACGCCATTAATAACAAACTGAACGCTCATACACACTAGCAAAAATCCCATCAGTCGTGAAATCGCTTCGATACCGCTGGCGCCGACCACATGCATAATGGCGCTTGAACTGCGCAGCGCGATCCAGACAATCAGGCTGATGGTCAGAAAAACCAGCACCGGCGCCAGTGCGGTGATCCAGGGCGCGAAATAGACATCCTCGTTAACGGTAGACACCCAGCTGATGATCATGGCGATAGTACCCGGCCCTGCCGTACTCGGCATCGCCAGCGGGACAAAGGCGATATTGGTGGCTTTATGCTTATGTATTTCGCGCGCCTTGCTTTCGGCGATGCCGGAATCATCATCGGTCTGTGCGGGAAACAACATGCGAAAACCGATAAATGATACGATAAGCCCACCCGCGATTCGCAGCCCCGGAATGGAAATCCCGAAGGTATTCATCACCAGCGTACCGGCATAAAAGGCGACCATCATAATGGCGAACACATAGATCGACGCCAGCCGTGCCTGCTGATTGCGCTCATCCACGGTCATGTTTTTACTGAGGCTAAGGAACAGCGCCACGGTGGTGAGCGGGTTCACCAGTGGCAGCAGCACCATCAGGCTCAGGCCGATTGCTTTGAAAAGTTCAAACATACACGCTGTCTCCTGACCGTTTTGCTGACCGCCCCGGTGCCAAAACCGACGACAAGAAAGCAATAAGTCATTAATTTTACAGGCGTTGACCCACCCTGGCCAACTGTTAAATTGTCAGTTATTATAATAAGAATGATTCAGTCATTTTCGCCTAGCCCGCAGCCAAGGAAAGCACATGAATTTTGAATTGTTCAATTCTCTCAAAGCCGCGCCGGATACCGCTCGCGCGCTGAGCCTGTTTCCGGCATTAATCCCCTTTTATCAGGCGTTGGGCAATACGCCATTACAACCGGTTCCCAGCCCCGCGGGAGGCCCCGCCCGAATTTTGGCGAAATATGAATTCGTCAATCCATTCGGTTCGGTAAAAGATCGCGCGGCGTTCGGTATGTTCTGTGAGGCGATAAATCTTCATGATTTTAGCCGCGGACCGCTAAAGCTGCTGGACGCCTCCGGCGGCAATATGGGCAAAGCCCTGGCGAAACTGGGCCAGCTGTGCGGCATACCGATACATTTGATCATTCCCGATAGTTCGCCGCCGCCGCTGGTGGCCTTCTTGCGCGACGCCGGCGCTGAACTAAGCACCGTGGAAAGCCGCTTTTTTCTGCTGGGCCTATCAGCCACGCCCAGGCAATAGGTTTGCGCGATCCCAGCTGGACATTACTGTCACAGCACCTGAATCTGGTGAATGTGGCGGTTCATCAATACCAGACCGGGCAGGAGATCCGCCGCCAACTGGCGGATGAGCAAGCGGACGGCTGGGTGGCGGCGGTGGGCACCGGCGGTACCTTAAGCGGCGTTTATACCGCGCTTGTTCAGGATAACCCGTCGCTTGTGGTGCGCGGGACTACCCCCAGCGAATTGCCGTTTGGAACCTATGATCCACCCAATGATAGGGATAAATTCGGCGGCGCTGGCGGCATGGGGTTCGGTTTCCGGCAACCCTTTATCGCCCATGCGGGGCTGGACACTGTGCCGTTTGATCACGTCAGTTGGCAGGAATCGCTGAGTGCGATGTATGAATTTTATCGTTTGACCGGGATCCGTATTGGCGCTTCCGCCGTGGCCAACTGGCGCAGCGCCTATCGGCTGGCGCAGGAGATGACGCCGGCGCAGCGCGTTATCACCCTGTTCGCCGATGCAGGCAGCGACGACGAGCGTAATCGGGGAGAGCGTTATTTCCATGAGCTGGGTGCGCTGCATCCGGCTTCGGCTACCTAACCGAGGCGTCGTTTATTCTGTTTCGCCGCGAGCGGAGCTGCGCCGTGGTGAATCTGGACGGCGCCTCGCTTTCCTCTGACGCGCCATACCGCCCATCTGACGCCATGCCGTTGTTTATTCGGCTTCGCCTCTATCCCCGTCCCTCGCCTTACGGCCTGGCCGCGCCACGCCTTTGTGGCGCCAGGTTTATGAGCGCCGATTCTTATCGCCAGGCGGGATTTCGCATCACGCTATAGCGGCCGCAGCCCAGAAGCGCGATGGCCAGCCCGGCAAAAAGATAAACAGCGATATTTTCCAGCCCCCAGGCGCCCACATTTGTTAGAGTGAAAATGATGCCGGGTTCGGTAATCAGCCAGGCAAACAGCATGGTGAAGGCGAAAATCAGCGAGGCGGGTCGCACCAAAATGCCGAAAATAAACATCAATGGCACAATGATTTCTCCCAGGAATACACCATAGGCGACGATGGCGGGCATACCGTGGGCCTGAACCATCCCGATGATGCCATTGATCCCGAATAACAGCTTGTGTATGCCGTGAAACAACATCATGGCGCCAAAGGTAAACCGTAGCAGCAATTTCCCCAGATCCGGCTTGTCCAACATTCGGTTAAAGGCAGTTAGCATGATGGTACCCGTCCTCAGATAACGCGTGATGCGTATTTAGGTGTTAACAATAACTATTCATCTACTAATTACTGAATGTTTACCTGCACCAGATCAAGCAATTAATCGCTAATCCGCAACAAATGCTGGAAACCGCCGCTCCATCACGCCGTGGTCGGCGCACGGCGGAGGGAAAATGACCAGTCGTGCCGCACGGCGGCCGATACGCTTCGCTCACCATTGATTTTCGCTATAGTTAGCCTCATGTTAATCCTATTGGCTCTTCACGAACATCAGGACTGCGCTATGACTAATCCGTTACTGACCTCGTTTTTATTGCCCCCTTTTGCCGCTATTCGTCCTGAGCACGTCGTGCCGGCGGTGAAAGCCGCGCTCGAGCACTGCCGCCACACCGTTGAGGAGGTTGTGGCGCAGCCCGGCCCGTTCACGTGGGAAAATCTCTGCCAGCCGCTGGCGGATGCGGATGACCGTTTGAGCCGAATTTGGTCGCCGGTGGGCCATTTGAACGCGGTGAAGAACAGTCAGGAACTGCGCGAAGCCTATGAGCAAAGCCTGCCGCTGCTGTCTGAATACAGCACCTGGGTGGGGCAACATAAGGGTTTGTATCAAGCCTATCGGAATCTGCGCGACGGCCAGCATTATGTACAGCTGAGCGTAGCGCAGAAAAAAGCGGTGGATAACGCGCTGCGCGATTTTGAACTGTCCGGTATCGGGCTGCCGGCGGAAAAACAGCAGCGTTACGGGCAGATCGTCGCCCGTCTTTCGGAGCTGGGTTCGGCCTACAGCAATAATGTGCTGGACGCGACCATGGGCTGGAGCAAGTTGATAACCGATGAACAGGCGCTGGCCGGCATGCCCGAAAGCGCGCTTGCCGCCGCTCGCGCCCAGGCGCAGGCCCGCGAGCAGGAAGGCTGGCTGCTGACGCTGGATATCCCCAGCTATCTGCCGGTGCTGACCTATTGCGACAACGCCGCGCTGCGGGAGGAACTCTATCGCGCCTATAACACCCGAGCCTCCGATCAGGGGCCGGATGCCGGCAAATGGGACAATGGCCCCCTCATGAGTGAAATTCTGGCGCGGCGCCATGAGCTGGCACAATTGCTGGGATTCGAGAGCTATGCCGACAAATCGCTGACCACCAAAATGGCGCAGGATCCCCAGCAGGTGCTGGATTTCCTGACCGATCTGGCCAAGCGCGCGCGCCCCCTGGGCGAGCAGGAATTGGTGCAGCTGCGCGCCTTTGCGCAAAGCCACTTCGGCCGCGACACGCTAGAGCCGTGGGATATCGCCTATTATGGTGAAAAACAAAAACAGCACCTGTTCTCCATTAACGACGAGCAGTTGCGCCCCTATTTCCCTGAGCCGCGGGTCATCAGCGGTCTGTTTGAGGTGGTAAAACGCATTTACGGCATCACGGCCAAAGAGCGTACTGATGTGGACACCTGGCACCCGGATGTCCGTTTCTTCGATCTGTTTGATGAACATGGCGAACTGCGCGGCAGCTTTTATCTCGATTTGTACGCCCGCGACAACAAACGGGGCGGCGCCTGGATGGACGATTGCGTAAGCATGATGCGCAAAGCCGACGGCAAGCTGCAAAAGCCGGTGGCTTATCTCACTTGTAACTTCAACCGCCCGATAAGCGGCAAACCGGCGCTGTTTACCCACAATGAGGTCACCACGCTATTTCATGAATTCGGTCACGGGCTGCACCATATGCTGACCCGTATCGATACCCCCGGAGTGGCCGGCATTAGCGGCGTACCCTGGGATGCTGTGGAGTTGCCGAGCCAGTTTATGGAAAATTATTGCTGGCAGCCCGAGGCACTGGCGTTTATCTCCGGCCATTATGAAACCGGCGAGCCGCTGCCCGATGAACTGTTGAACAAGCTGTTGGAAGCAAAAAATTATCAGGCGGCGCTGTTTATTCTGCGTCAGTTGGAGTTCGGCCTATTCGATTTCCGCATGCATTATCAGTACCAACCGGAGCAGGGCGCGCGCGTGCTGGAGACCCTGGCGGAGGTGAAAAAACAGGTGGCGGTAGTGCCGACCGTGGTGTGGGGACGTTTCCCCCATGCCTTCAGCCACATCTTTGCCGGCGGTTACGCGGCGGGGTATTACAGTTATCTGTGGGCGGACGTCCTGGCGGCGGATGCCTGGTCGCGTTTCGAGGAGGAAGGAATATTCAACCGGGACACCGGCGAATCCTTCCTTGATACCATACTGTCGCGCGGCGGTTCCGAGGAGCCGATGGTACTCTTCGCCCGTTTCCGCGGCCGCGAGCCGCAACTGGATGCCATGCTGCGCCATTACGGCATCCGGGAATAGGGGGATTGAGCACGGTTTTTTTGCAAAGCGAGGCCGGCGTTGATCCCTTGCGTTTGCAGACGCTGGCCGCGCACTGGGGATTGATAAGCGATCCTCAAGCAGTTATGGCGCTGGTGATGACGTCTGAACGACTGGAATTGCGCAAGCGGGACGAGCCGAAACTGGGCGCGATTGCCGTGGGCTTTGTTACCGGCGCCATGGCGCACCGGCGGCGGGCGCGGCGAAGCGGTGGCCAAGGCTGTGGGCGTTAAAGGCCAATGGTTGCCGGATGTGGTCGACGCCCCCGCCAGACTGGGGCGCGATGCTTTTGTGCTTGCCTGTCTGGGCTGCCGGGTGCGAATGTTTGAGCGTCATCCGGTGGCGGCGGCGCTGTTGGACGACGGCCTGCGCCGCGCGTATGCCGATCAGGAATTGGGTCCCTGGCTGCAGGAGCGTCTGACGCTGCATCACGGCTCCAGCCTGAGCGCGCTGTCGCAGCTGTGCTCCGCGCCGGATGTGATCTATCTCGATCCGATGTTTCCGCACCGGCAGAAAAGCGCGCTGGTGAAAAAGGAGATGCGGGTATTTCAACTGCTGGTGGGTGCCGATGAGGATGCCGACGGGCTGCTGGCACCCGTGCGGGCGCTGGCGGTGCGCCGGGTGGTGGTGAAACGGCCTGATTACGCGCCGCCGCTGGCGGGGGTGCCGGCGCAAGCGTCCATCACCACCAAGAACCATCGTTTTGATCTGTACCCGCCGCAGGACTGTACGCCCCCGGTGAAGGGCTAACGGCGAACAATACTCGACGCTGGCCTTAAGCGACATCAAAGCGCCCTTGTAATGGGAACATACCCCCGCGTCGAAATACGTCGCTGTTCATTTTCCCGATGGATTGGCCTGCACGATAGATGACCCGGCGACACGGTTGGGCTTGTCATCGGCGCGTTAAACAGCATGGCAAGTGGAGAAACACGGCGGCCGGTAGCCGCCGCAATGGGCCTATCTGATTGAGTCCTCTTTTGCTTTAAGCACCGCCGCTTTAAGTAAGCTTATAGGCGTTGGCGCCGGTCCCGACCAGGCGTCCGCCGTCAACAATCAAATAGTCCTTACGGATAGGCTTACCGTCAAAGAAGTTTTGCAGAATCTCCAATGTTCCCGCTGCGTAACGCGCTTGTGCTGATAGCGAGGTACCGGAGATATGCGGCGTCATGCCGTGATTCGGCATGCTGCGCCAGGGGTGATCAACCGGCGCCGGTTGGGGAAACCATACGTTGCCACCGTAGCCAGCGAGTTGCCCCGAGGTTAATGCCCGGGCGATGGCGTCGCGATCGCAGAGTGCGCCACGCGCGGTATTCACCAAATAAGCCCCTCGCTTGAACTTAGCCAAAAAGGCATCATTGACGAAACCCTGAGTGGCGGGATAGAGCGGTGTCTGCAGGTTGACGACGTCGCAGACCTTGACCAAGGATGCGGGCGTTTCATGGTAAGTCAGGCCGAGTTCTTGCTCCAGTTCGTCGGGCAGGCGGTGGGGATCGTAGTAGTGTAACGTCATATCGAAAGGTTTGAGCCGGCGGAGAACCGCCTGGCCGATGCGCCCGGCACCCAATGTGCCAAAGTGCATGCCTTCGATATCGTAGCTGCGGGCCACGCAGTCGGCGATATTCCAGCCACCGTTTTTCGCCATCAGGTGCGAGGGTAGATAGTTTCGGACCAGCGCCAGGATAGTCATCACCACGTGCTCCGCCACGCTGATAGAGTTTGAAAAGGTGACCTCGGCCACGGTAATACCCCGGCTAACCGCGGCCTTAAGATCGACGTGGTCCGAGCCGATGCCGGCGGTCAGGGCCAGTTTGAGCTTGCGGGCTTTGGCAATGCGCTTGGCGGTGAGATAAGCGGGCCAGAACGGTTGTGAAATCACGACATCGGCGTCGGGCAGGTGGTGGTCAAAAACGGAGTCCACCCCCTTTTTATCGCTGGTGACGACCAGTTCATGACCGTGGCTTTCCAAGTAACGTCGCAGACCCAGTTCTCCGGAAACACTACCTATCAATGCCCCGGGCGTAAAACCCAGCGGCCCCGATGGCATCGGTGTGGACTGACCGTTCGGATAGGCGTGGATCGCCGGGATAGCGTCACGGGCGTAGACGGGCGGAAAGCCGGTCACAGGATCGGGGTAAAGTACGCATAGTATTTTCGACATAGTCCATCCTTAGGCTAATGAGAGCGCTTAAATTGCATTGCTATCGCGCTATCCACTTTGAACAATGACGACGAAATCGTCTAATCGTTTGTTAGCATCCCTTGATAGATACGTAAGCGTACGCCCAGCGCCGTATTGACAGTTATTCAGCAGGGATGGTGAGGTTCCACGGCAGGAGCTCTTTGATTTTGTTGATGGGATGATCCGCGATAATCGCCAGCACATGGCGCAGATACGCTTCCGGCTCCAC
>NZ_JBLKSS010000056.1:0-9899 GCF_047607725.1 Sodalis sp. (in: enterobacteria)
TACGCTGATCGGCAGTTGCAAACTGAACGGCGTGGAGCCGGAAGCGTATCTGCGCCATGTGCTGGCGATTATCGCGGATCATCCCATCAACAAAATCAAAGAGCTCCTGCCGTGGAACCTCACCATCCCTGCTGAATAACCGTCAATACGGCACTGGGCGTACTCTTACCACAATAGCTTCGCCAGACCGACATCCTGGCCGTCAAAGCTGGCTATCAGCCAGTGGCAATGTGGCTCTGCAAAGCTTTTCTCCAGCGAGGGCGCCGCGAAATCATCCGCCAGAAAATCCACCAGCGCCTGTTTCTCCGGCCAAAGATGGCCAAAATGACCGATGTAGCTCTCATAACCCAGCGCGGTCAGGGAATCGGCATCCTTGCGGCTGGCGAGGCGAATTTCCAGCATGATTTCGTCCAGTAATTGATGGGGAGGTCTCGGCCAGTCATCATAAAGGCAGCCACGCCGGGATCCAATGCCGGCAACCTTAAAAGGTTATTGCCGGCAACGCCGGAGAAAGGCGTCTACCGGTGTCGTCACGCCCCGGTGGCGTATCCTGCCGAGCGAAGCGCGACGCCATCCGCGGGGATAGACAGCCAAACCAAGCGCGGTGCGTTGGGTTATCCCGCAGAGGAAGCGCGATACGGCGCAAAAGAATATGCCGTGAGCATGAGCACTACGCAACCCGGCGGCCTATCCCATGAGGCTAAACGCGGCGCGGCGTGGTGCGTCGGGTCAGCACCATCAGCAGGCTGGCGACGATACAGCCGTCGCCGACCCAACCCAGCACCGTGAGATGTTCATTAATCAACAGCGCCGCCAGCAGCGCGACGAACAGCGGCTCGGTGCCCAGCAGGAGCGAGAGCCGCGAAGGCGAGGTGCGGCCGGCGGCATAATTTTGCGCGAAAAAGGCAAACAGGGTGGCGAACAATGCCAGATACAAGGTGATCCCCCAAAACTGCCACGACGCGGGCAAGGGAGGCGGTTGTCGGAAAGTGAAGAGCAGCAGCAGCCAACTGCCGGCCGCGACGACCCCGGTCTGGACCGCGGTCAACACCAACACCAGCGCCGGTACCGGCCGGTGCGCGGTCAGGCGCCGGGTATAACACACCAGACAAGCGCGCAGCAGCGCGGCGGCCATCACCAGCCATTCCCCGCGCCCCAGGCGCAACACGCTCCCACCGCACAACCAATAAACGCCCAGCAACGACAGCAGCGCCGCCAGCATCAATCTTCCGTAGAGCCGTCCGCGACACACCAACCATTCCACCAACGGCGTAAAAATGACGAACAGGCTGATTAAAAAGGCCGTATTACCGGCGCTGATAATCGCCACGCCCTGCGTTTCGCAGATATAAATACCCCAAGCAGAATCAGCCCCAGCGGAAGCCCGGGACGCAGGGCCGCCCAGCCGGCGCCACGCAGTTGCGGCACCAGCACCAGAAAGGTCAAGATAAAACGCAGCGCGATAAAACCCAGAACCGGATAAAACGCGAGCGCCTGTTTGGTGGCTACATAGCTGCTGCCCCAGATAACCGCCACCAGCAACAACATGGCATCGGCAAGCTGTGGCGCGCTAACGCGATATTCAGCATTTCAACATCCGTAATCGATGATCTTTAGCAAGGGTTGCAGTATATTCTTTTGTTGCCCAGGCAATAATTGCCTAAAAATGCACAACACTTATTCCCTATGAGAACAAATCAACTCCTCCCGCTGTTGCCTAATATGGTGATACTGGTCAAAGTGGTGGAAAAAGGCGGCTTCTCCGCCGCCGCCCGCGAATTAGGCACCACCACCTCGGCGGTAAGCCGGCAGATAGCCAGACTGGAGCAGGCGCTGGGATTGCGGCTTTTGGAACGCAGTACACGCCGGTTGCGCCTGAACGAGGCGGGTCATGAGGTATACCTGTGCTGTCAGCGGATCCTGACCAGCGCCAGCGATGTGCTGGTGATTTCCGACAGAGTGATGTCCACCCCGCAGGGGCAGGTGCGGCTAAGCGTGCCCAAGGCGCTGGGCAAATTCGTTATCGGCCCGTTAATCGGCCCCTTTTTGCAGCGTTATCCGCAAGTGGACGTTGCCTTACAGTTGACCGATACCCTACCGGATTTGTTGGCCAGCGACCTGGACATGCTTATCGCCATCGGCGACCGGCCGCCGGAGAATCTGGCGGGGCGGCGGCTGACATTTGTCCGGCAGTTGCTCTGCGCCACACCGCTTTACCTCAACCGGCGCGGCACGCCGCAACAGCCGGAGGATTTAGCGCAGCACGATTGTATCTGGCTGGGCGAAACGCCCGAGGATAACCGCTGGCGATTCCGCCAGGGTGAACAGCGACGGCAGGTCGAGGTTCACGGCCGTTTTGTGAGCAATCACAGCGAAGCGCGTATGGCGGTAGTCCTAGAGCATCTGGGCATTACCTGCCTGCCGCACTTTACCGCCACCGCGCTGGCGGAGGGGACGCTGGTGCCGGTATTGCCCCAATGGCGTTACGATGGCCCTTATCAAGGTATGGCCTGGGTGTTGTATCGCCCCAATCCCCAGTTGCCGCCCAAGATGCGGGTATTGATAGATTATCTGGCGGCGGCCTTGGCCGATAACGCCGGCGACCGCTCTTCCTCGTCGCCGGTGCAATAACACCGCCCAATGCCGACGAACGAGAAACGCCGGTGGGGTTTAAGCGGTCATTGCAATCGCTTTCCAGGCCAATCAACGAAAAGGAAGAATGTGTTTATCACACCTTTGCGCGGATAAGCTTTATTCTCTACCACCGCCCGTGTTGCTTACGCAACGAGACCGCTACGGTATTTTTTCCGCAAGCGAAAAGTGTTAGTCTTGAGGTTTAATTATCCTGGTCAGAGTCATCTATGGCTTATCTCTATTTATTTGTTGCTATCATCGCGGAAGTCATTGCCACCTCGTCTATCAAAGCTTCGGCGGGCTTTAGCAAACTGGTGCCCTCTCTTTTAGTGATAATCGGTTACGCCATCTCGTTTACGCTGTTGTCGCTGGTCCTTAAAACCGTACCTGTCGGCATCGCTTATGCCAGTTGGTGCGGTTTAGGCATTGTTTTTGTCGCCATAGTAAGCTATTTCCTGTATGGGCAAAAATTGGATGCCGTGGCAATATGCGGTATCGCCATGATCATCGCCGGCGTTTTGATCATTAATTTATTCTCCAAAACCGCCGATAATTGATCAGACTCATTATGTTTTAACTCAAGTATTCGAGAATACGTTAATGAAAAAACCAAGCCAAGTTTCAGAGGATCATCCTATTAAGCTGCGCCCGTTAGAGCGTGAAGATCTGCACTTTATTCATCAGCTCAATAATAATGAGATGGTGATGCGCTACTGGTTTGAAGAACCCCATGAAGCCTATGTGGAGTTAAAAGATCTTTATCAGAAAAATATCCACAACATCAGCGAACGACGGTTCATTATTGACAAGCAGGGCGTCAGCGTTGGGCTGGTCGAGTTGGTGGATATCGATCATATTCACCGGCGCGCCGAATTTTCTATCCTGGTGGCGCCCGAGCACCAGGGCAAAGGCTACGCCAGTGAAGCGACTCATCTGGCGTTGAATTTCGGCTTTATGGTACTCAATCTGCATAAGCTGTATTTGATCGTTGATGAAGAGAACACCAAAGCCATCCATATTTATACCAAGTTGGGTTTCAAGCAGGAAGGGGTTTTGCTACAGGAATTTTTCATAAACGGCCAATACCGCAATACGCTGAGAATGTGCCTGTTCCAGCACGAATATCAGAATGCCCGCGCGTCGGCGCTTGAGCAAAAACGCTGAATGGCGCCTGGCGCATCATGAAAAGACGCGGCGCGCGGCAGCCTCCGGGGATTAGAAGTTATAGCCCACAACCAGATAATACCCCCAGCCGGTAGAGGCAACGCTGAACGACCCATCACAAAAATCCAGCTGGCTGCCGTCGCGCCACTGGCCACCGTGGTGAAAATAGCGGGCGACCAGCGAGTAGTGCAGATGGTCATAGGCCAGAGCCAGAATATGGCTGGAGGCGATAGCATTATTACTGCGTACACCGCCGGACTTATCGGCCAAATCGGAGCCAAAATCAAAATTAGTGAAACCGATATAACTAAGATCGCCGCCCCATAACGTGGTGAGAGGATAGAAATATTTCACTTTGACGCGATACCCGTCCCAGCTATTTTCATTGCTGGCGCCATAATTTTGCCACTGATATTTTGCGTAAATATTCAATGAAAGCGCCAGGTCGCTGTGGGTATCGATCTCGGTGCCCACCCCCATATACCAAGTACTTTAGCGAGATGCGGCATTGCGGCCCATATCGTAGATGTAATTATTGGCGAAGAACCATTCTTTGAAAGGCCCCATGCTGAGATCGGACCCCGTCAGCTTGTCGATGGAAAAACGGGGCTCTATTTCCATAAACAGCGGCGACCCTTTATCCCAAATACCGCGATCGGCACTATTACCGACGCCAAAAGACTTTGGTACATCCAGATAACCATAAAAGTCAAACCATTCTTTGCGGGTCAACGCCTCATATTCCAGATAAACGTCATTATTCAGTTGTGGACCGAAACGGGTATGATAGCTACCAACAACGTTTACGCTCTGGTGCCACCAGTCAGAAAGAGAGTGATCGCTGTGGGCTCCGTTATCCGCCGCCGCTGAGAAACTGCAGGTTAAGGCGAAGAGTACCCGCAACGCTTTATTTTTTATTTTCATATTATCGCCAGAAATATTAACTTTCCCTAAATAATCGGGAGAGTTGAACAAATAACATACTGATAAAACGCTTCCAGAGGGGAATTATCGTAATATCAGTCGGTCATGACTCGAAACACCCATAGCGGCTTCTCGCCGCCATATTTTCCCTGACTAAATAAGCTTTTAACCAAATGTTGTCAATATATTTTCTGATTGTCGTTTACTGTTTAGCATTACCCTGAAATGGATTGTCTTTTTAAGGAAAAAACATCAGGATATATTTTGCAGATAAAATAACCAGAATGGACAATTATTCTTCATCCGGCCTGAAACACATTATGCTATTTGGCGCGAAAATAACCTAGTTATGAATACCGCGTTACTTCCCCGCTTATCGTTCGCGGATAACCGCCGTCCCCGGTGCGGATAACCCTCCTGTGGCCATCCCGGAAACGCGCAAGGGGGAGGCCACCTAACCGTTTCGCCTCGCCGAGTTCGTCCGGGAGAATCACCGGCCCAACGCCACCGGCAGCCTCACCTTGTAGTCTGGCCAGCCAGGGGAATGCCACTCGCCGGACATCCTCTGAGCCGGCGACGATAAAAGCGAATTTTGCGGCAATAGGAGCCGGGGTTGTTCCTCATGACGCTGTTTGATGTGTGCATTAAGCGCGGAATAGGCGCGTTTAGCTGGGATGAAATTCCTTTTGGCGTCAGCGCATGTCGTTGAGTAACGGGGGATTGCCCTACCGCATCACGATTAGTTAGCGCACTAACAACAGCATAGGCGCACCAAGAGGTTTCACCTATGATTCCTGTTCACCTATTATCGAGCCACGCTCATTCGGCCCGCGCAGGGCGCCGTTACAGGAGTTTTGTATGTCAGACGTTGCAGCGAGTTCCCGTATTCTCACCACCCATGTCGGTAGCCTGCCGCGCCCGGTTGCCTTGTTGGATCTAATGAAAGCCAATATAGATGGTCAGGATAATCAGGCAGAGCTGGATAGCGCCATTCGTCAGGCCGTCAGCCAGTCCGTCGAGGAACAGGTAGCGGACGGCATCGATATTGTCACCGACGGCGAACAATCCAAGATCGGTTTCTTTTCGTACGTCCGTGAACGCATTGAGGGTTTTGAACCTCGGCCGGGCGCGGGCTATGCGGCGTTCGATGCCGAAGTTGAAGCGTTTCCTGAGTACTATAAACACTATTTCGGCGAAGCGATGCTGGGCGGCAATTTGACGCCGTTCGTGCCGGTGGCCTGTACCGGCCCGGTCCGTTATGTTGGCCTGCCGCAGCTGCAAGGGGATTCGACAATCTGAAGCTAGCGCTGGCGACGACCGCCTGCCAGGGGGCGTTTTTACCCTCCGTGGCGCCGACCGGCGTGGGCAGCAATGAATTTTACCGCAGCGAAGAAGAGTATCTCAGCGCCGTTGCCGACGCGCTGCGCGTAGAGTATCAAACGATCATCGACGCCGGCTTCAGCGTACAAATCGATGACCCCTTCCTGCCGGATTTATTTGCCGATCGCCAACTGGACAATGCGGCTATCCACCGTAAAGCCAATGCCTATATTGAGATCCTGAACCATGCGCTGCGCGGCCTACCGCAGGACAAGATCCGCTACCATACCTGCTACAGCATCAATGAGGGTCCGCGTATCCACGATGTCCCGTTCATTGAGTTCGTCCGTTTTATGTTGCGCATTAACGCCAGCGACTACTCCTTTGAGGCGGGCAATGTACGCCATGAGCATGAATACCACCTTTGGGAACAGGTCAAACTGCCGGAAGGGAAACGCCTGATCCCGGGCGTTATCTGCCATACGAGCAACACCGTGGAGCATCCTGAGCTTATCGCAGAGCGACTGGTTCGTTTCGCCGAACGTGTGGGCCGGGACAACGTGATAGCCGGCGTCGACTGCGGTTTCTCCTCTCAAGCCACCTACCGTACGGAAGTGCATCCCACGGTTATCCGTGAGAAGTTTCGCGCGCTGCGCGCCGGCGTGTCAGGCGACCACCATCGACGATTTGCTATTCACCAGTTCAAATAGCACCACGGTACGTGATGGGCAGGTGTAATGGTGGCCGAAATCGAAGGTGTGCTCGCTGATATCATCCGGCTGGAAGGTATCGAAGAATGGCGCCACCTCCGGCAGGGTGAACACGACGTCTTCGTGCGAGGCGCTGAACAGCAGCACGGTACTTTGTGACCCTACCCGCAGCAGCCCTGTCGGCTGTGAACGCCCGTCCAGCGACATACCGATACTCTTTAAGTGAGCATCGCCCCACGTCTCTTCGTTCATCTCCTCGCCGCCGGGCTGAAACCAGGTGACGTCTTTGATGTTCAGCTTCTCGTTCAGATTGCCGGTGAAGAAACGGCCGCGGGGCAGGATGGGAAAACGCCTACGCAGGGCGATAAGACGGTAGGTAAATAGGATAAGCGATTGGCCTTTGTCGTTGATATTCCAATCGACCCAGCTGATTTCGCTGTCCTGGCAATAACCGTTATTGTTGCCCTGCTGGGTGCGGGCAAACTCATCGCCCGCCAGCAGCATCGGCGTACCCTGGGAAAAGATCAAGGTCGCTAGCATATTGCGCATTTGCCGCAATCGCAGCGCATTAATCGCCGGGTCGTCGGTCAAACCTTCCGCGCCATAATTGGCGGAAATATTTTCGCTGTGTCCATCGCGGTTATCCTCGCCGTTGGCCTCGTTATGCTTGTGTTCATAGGAGACGATATCGTTCAGGGTGAAGCCATCATGCGCGGTAATGAAATTGACCGATGCGTTCGGCTTGCGGCCGCGATGATTAAAAATATCGGCCGAGCCCGCCAAACGGGTAGTGAACTCCGCCAGTTGCCCCCCTCATCGCCGCGCCAGAATTTTCGCACCGAATCACGATAACGATCGTTCCATTCGGCCCATCCCGGCGGAAAACCGCCCACCTGATATCCGCCCGGGCCGCAGTCCCAGGGTTCCGCTATCAGCTTGCATTGGCTGAGAATAGGATCCTGGCGGCAGGTATCCAGAAAGCCGCAGCCCTCGTCAAAACCGTAGCTTTCCCGGCCGAGAATCGTCGCCAAATCGAAACGGAAACCGTCAATCTGCATCTCCGTCGCCCAATAGCGTAGAGAGTCGGTCACCATTTGCAGCACGCGCGGATGACTCAAATTCAGCGTATTGCCGGTTCCCGTATCGTTGATGTAATACCGCTTTTCTTCGGGAAACAGGCGGTAATAGCTGGCGTTGTCGATCCCCTTTAGCGACAATGTCGGCCCCAGTTCATTCCCTTCGGCGGTGTGGTTATACACCACATCCAGAATGACTTCGATGCCGGCGGCGTGCAGGGTGGCGATCATCTGCTTGAATTCGTTAACGGTTGAGGTGGCCATATATTTGGGATGCGGAGCGAAAAAGCCGAGGGTGTTGTAACCCCAAAAATTATGTAGCTCCTTCTCCTGCAGTTGGCGGTCGTCGACAAAGGCGTGGATCGGCATCAGCTCAATGGCGGAGACGCCAAGCGTCTTTATATAGTCGACAATTTGCGGCACGCTCAGCGCGGAAAAGGTGCCGCGTAAATGCTCAGGCACCGCCGGATGACGCATGGTATAACCGCGCGCGTGCGTTTCATAAACGAGGTTTTTTTCCCACGGGATAAAGTTTTTACCGTTGATGGGCCAGGAGAACGCCGGATCAATCACCCGACATTTTGGCATAAACGGCACGCTGTCGCGCTCGTCCAGGCTCAAGTCTTTGTCTTCGTTGGCGATGTCATAGGCAAACAGGGCGTCATCCCATTTCAGTTCGCCCCAGATTTGTTTGGCATAGGGATCGAGCAGCAGCTTGGCCGGGTTGAAGCGATGCCCCTGCTCCGGCTCAAACGGGCCATGAACCCGGTAACCGTACAGCAGCCCCGGACGCGCGTCAGGCAAATAACCGTGCCATACCTCATCGGTATATTCCGGTAGTTCAATACGGTCATACTCTTCGCCGTCCTCATTGAACAAGCACAGTTCCACGCGCGTAGCATGAGCGGAAAAAATAGCAAAATTGACCCCCAGGCCATCCTACGTTGCCCCGAGCGGAACCGGTTTCCCCTCCCTCACGCGGGTGGTACGGCCGGCATCTAAATGTTTGACGATGTCATTATCGGTATTGGGGTGGGCAATATGGATGCCTTTACCATCCACCAGCACTTCCACTTGATTATCTACCTTGCTCGCCATTCTCGTAGTGCCAGTAGGCATGATTTCCTCACGTTTTTTTGACGATCCCTTGGCCATCTTTAGTCATCCCTGAGACGAATATAAGTAATGTCCGTTCGCTTCTGCCAAGACCGCCGGCGGCGATCCGACGGTTGAGAAGCCACCTACTTCTGCCGGTGTATCCTTGCGTAATGTGGTCTCACCCCCATAGCTAACACTGGCGCTGGCGCGGTCGGTGAAAGCAGACCACCCGCTTGAATTACGCCCGTTACAGGGCGATGCGCCACGGCAGCGTCACAACGCAAGCGCTGTGAACGCGCTTGGGGTCGCTGAAGCAGGCAGCATCACCGCCTACCTCCGCCGGCGCTGTCTGCGCCTGGCGTTAAATGTGGATCATTTGTCATATGCGTTCTGACACAGAAGACCGCGTCTGACTTGGGATACCGCGTCCGACTCGGAATACCGGGTCCAGGCTTGGGTAGCGCGCTCGCCTCGGGACACCGCGTCCACGCATGGGATACCGCATCTGACTTAAAACACCGCGCCTGGCCTGTATATAAAGCTCTGAGTGTAGTCACCTTTGGAGGTTATGCCAGAGCCGCCACACAAGCTTGACTGTGGCGCCTCATTGCCGGCGATGGCGCTCAATTTCAGGTCCTGCGCCCGCGGCGCCGGATAATCTGCCCCTTCCGCGCGGACGTCTCGCCGCGGCGCAAAGGCGCAGACAGCCAAGGTAGGTGCGGTTTCATTTTTCGCGGAATCGGTTAACCTGTAATGATTATCGTGCGTGACGTTTCGCCGCCACAGCGGATTATCCTTAACCAGGGAGCAACAATGGATATTAACAAAGACACCGTAAGCGCCCCGTGGAGGACGTCTTGAATTATTGGGGGGTTTGTTGTATGGCCCGGTAAGAATATGTTCCACTACGATGCCTAGTGAACCCGCATCCTATAAGGGACGGCTGTCAGATCATGGATAATCCGGCGATGAT
>NZ_JBLKSS010000057.1:0-9496 GCF_047607725.1 Sodalis sp. (in: enterobacteria)
CAGGAAAAATAGACTAAAACCGAGTCAGAAGATGAGCGAACACGTGATCGAATATCACTGGAATGGGTGATCGGAAAATATCGGAATAACTGATCGGATGTCGCCGGAACAGATGATCGGATACGTCGGAATCTGCACCTTTCCGCGGCCGGCTAAACCGGCTTGAGGCAAATTAGCATTTATCCGTTGGCGATCCCAAAGGAGGTATTTAATGTGGCATTAGTGGCTTTCCTGGTTCGCTGGCGGCCTTTTGCTTACCAATGCGGTACCCCACCTCTGCGGCGGTATGATGGGCCGCACGTTCCCTACCCCCTTTGCCAAGCCAATGGGACGCGGGCTTTCCTCCGCGCCGGTCAACGTACTTTGGGGGTGCGTTAACCTGGTTCTCGGTTATGTGTTCCTCTGTCGTATTGGCGATTTCGACATCCGTATTACCGCCGCCGCCGCTATCGGGTTCGGCATTCTGGCGATGGGGCTGTTTCTGGCTGTGCATTTCGGCCGGCTGCAGGGCGCGAATCCGGTCCCGCGGCGATGAGTGCAACGGCAAGCGGGATTTTCCGTTCGCTGCGGCTCTACAATTATCGACTTTGGGCCGCCGGCGCCCTGGTTTCCAATCTGGGCACGTGGATGCAGAACACCGGGGAAGACTGGTTAGTGCTGACCCAGCTCACGCAGCATAACGCCTCGGCCGTGGGCACGGTCATGGCGTTACAGTTTGGACCACAGCTGCTGTTGTTACCCTGGACAGGTTTTGCGGCCGACCATTGCAATCAACGTCGACTTCTGCTCGCCACCCAGGCGACGATGGGCATACTTGCGCTGCTGCTGGGCGCGCTTACCCTTTTCGGCGTCGTTCAACTCTGGCATGTTTATCTTTTCGCGTTATTGTTCGGCTGAGCGGCGGCGTTCGACGCGCCGGGGCGGCAAACCTTCGTCGCGGAAATGGTGGGTGATACGGATTTGCCCAATGCGGTCGCACTTAATTCGACCCTGTATAACGGCGCGCGCATGGTCGGACCGGCCATCGCCGGCGTCATTATTGCCTCGGTAGGTACCGGCTGGGCTTTTCTGCTCAACGGCGCCTCTTTCCTGGCGGTGTTGGTGTCCTTATCGTTCCTGCGTGTCGCCGATCTGCAGGCGAATGTGCGTGCGCGTCGCACCCGAGGCAGTTTGATGGAAGGGTTCCGCTATGTCGCGTCCCGTCCAGATTTGAAAGTCATACTGGTCATGTTGTTTCTTATCGGCACCTTTGGACTGAATTTTCCCATCTTCATTTCCACGATGGCCGTTAACGTGTTCCATACCGACGCCCGCGGTTTTGGCCTGTTGTCCTCGATCATGGCTATCGGTACCTTGTCGGGCGCCTTGCTTGCCGGCGGCGGCGGTGCCCCTCGCCAGACGGCGTTGCTGGCCGGTGCCGCGGTATTTGGACTAGGCTGTTTGCTGGCCACCGTCGCGCCGGACTATTGGCTTTTTGCGGGGGCGCTTATCATTATCGGCGTCGCCGCCCTGACGTTTACCAATGCCACCAATAGCCTGTGCAGCTTTCCACCGAACCGGCCATGCGCGGGCGGGTGATGGCGCTGTGTTTGGGCATCGCTTTGGGCGGAGCGCCTATCGGCACACCCATTGTAGGTGGGGTGGCCGATCAATTCGGCCCGCGCTGGGCGCTTGGCCTGGGCGCAGCGACGGGGTTTGCCGCGGCCCTGGTGGCCTTATACGCCTTTAGGTGGCGACATTATCAGCTACGCTAATGTTGATGTGAAGTAGCGGAAAACTGTCCGGACCACCGTGCCCGCACGGGCGCGATAGCGCCGCAACGCGGTGGACCGCCCGACGCGTGCCGCGACCCACGACTACCAGCAACCGCCGCCCAGATACCGCAGCCATAAAAAAAGGCGCCCAAGGCGCCCTTTTATGCTGCCGGCTTAACACCGGCATTGGCTGTAAGACGTATTGTCTTAAGCGATAACTTTGGCAACAACGCCGGCGCCAACGGTACGGCCGCCTTCGCGAATGGCGAAACGCAGACCGTCGTCCATGGCGATCGGAGAAATCAGGTTGACAACCATCTTGATGTTGTCGCCAGGCATCACCATTTCAACGCTTTCCGGCAGTTCGATGGTACCGGTCACGTCAGTGGTACGGAAGTAGAACTGAGGACGGTAGCCTTTGAAGAACGGCGTGTGGCGGCCGCCTTCGTCTTTGCTCAGAATATACACTTCCGATTCAAACTGGGTGTGCGGCTTGATCGAGCCCGGCTTGGCCAAAACCTGGCCACGCTCGACGTCATCACGCTTGGTGCCGCGCAGCAGCACGCCCACGTTCTCGCCGGCACGACCTTCGTCCAGCAGTTTACGGAACATTTCAACGCCGGTACAGGTGGTTTTGGTGGTGTCTTTGATACCGACGATTTCCACTTCTTCGCCCACTTTGACGATACCGCGCTCTACACGACCGGTGACCACGGTACCGCGGCCGGAGATGGAGAATACGTCTTCGATCGGCAGCAGGAACGGCTTGTCGATGGCGCGTTCCGGTTCCGGAATGTAGCTGTCCAGCGCTTCCGCCAGTTCAATGATTTTCTGCGTCCAGGCTTCGTCGCCTTCCAGCGCTTTCAGCGCGGAACCGCGGATAACCGGCGTGTCATCGCCCGGGAAGTCGTACTGCGACAGCAGTTCGCGCACTTCCATTTCTACCAGTTCCAGCAGCTCTTCGTCATCAACCATGTCGCATTTGTTCATGAACACGATGATGTACGGTACGCCGACCTGGCGCCCCAGCAGGATGTGCTCGCGGGTCTGCGGCATCGTGCCGTCGGTGGCGGCAACGACCAGGATCGCGCCGTCCATCTGGGCCGCGCCGGTGATCATGTTTTTCACATAGTCGGCGTGCCCCGGGCAGTCTACGTGCGCGTAGTGGCGGGTCGGGGTATCGTATTCAACGTGCGATGTGTTGATGGTGATACCACGGGCCTTTTCTTCCGGCGCGTTGTCGATCTGATCAAAGGCGCGCGCGCTGCCGCCGTAGGCCTTGGCCAGAACGGTGGTGATGGCGGCGGTCAGGGTCGTTTTACCATGGTCAACGTGGCCGATAGTACCGACGTTAACGTGTGGTTTTGTGCGTTGAAACTTTTCTTTAGACATCGATTGTCCCTCTAAGACACGAATATATCGGTGGTATCACCACATCAACCAGGCGAAATACCTGCTGAATTTTTTTTCTTACAGAAAGTGAATCAGCAGGGAGACTAGAAGTGGTGCTGATAGGCAGATTCGAACTGCCGACCTCACCCTTACCAAGGGTGCGCTCTACCAACTGAGCTATATCAGCACATTGGAGCGGGCAGTGGGAATCGAACCCACATCATCAGCTTGGAAGGCTGAGGTAATAGCCATTATACGATGCCCGCATCTTGGAACTCGGCTACCTGATATTTCTGTAGATTGTAGTATGATGCATAGGTCCAGGGCCGACGCTGCGCATCGTTGTCTCGCTGCGCTCGGCCCGAACCTTGGTCGAAGGTTCTCACCTTCCCCCCCCCCGCTGCGCCATGATGCTCCGCAACCGGGTGTGTATCGTGCTCGATACGAATTTGGTGGTGGGGGAAGGATTCGAACCTTCGAAGTCTATGACGGCAGATTTACAGTCTGCTCCCTTTGGCCGCTCGGGAACCCCACCAGATTTTTTTTGGTGCCGGCAGAAGGAGTCGAACCCTCGACCTACTAATTACAAGTCAGTTGCTCTACCAACTGAGCTATGCCGGCATCAAGTGCTGCGCATTCTAGGTAGAGCGGACGACCTATGCAACAAAAAAATCGCGTAATTCGCACTTTCGCTCAGAAATTACCCAATTTCACAACACGGCGCGCAAAATTGGTTATTATTCATGCTCGAAGCAGTGAAATATCACGCTTTGGCCGGCATAGTAGCACTGTCGGCGTAACGGGTACAGCCCCGGCGTAGCCGTGTTTCTCCCTCCCTGATCGCACATCGGCGATAGGAAGGCGGCGGCACCGGCCGAGGATCCCCCGTCAGGTTCAAAATTCCTCTCCAGCGGCAGAAAAAACACTCTACGATAGGGGCGAAGCTGTCTATACTATGCAGCTTGTTTTCTTTCCGGGTTAGCGTCCTGCGCCCTGAATAGACTGTGCAACGGGCTGGCTCACGTTATGATTAAAGCTGTGCAATCTCCCCCCACGCCATATCTGCAATTCAGCCGCAAACAGTGGGCCGCGTTGCGTAATTCCGTGCCGCTGATGCTCACCGAGGCGGAAATCGTCAAGCTGAAGGGGATCAATGAAGATCTCTCCCTTGATGAAGTGGCTGAGATTTATCTGCCGCTGTCGCGTCTGCTCAACTTTTATATTAGTTCCAATCTGCGTCGCCAGGCGGTGCTGGAGCAGTTTCTCGGTACCGACGGCCCGCGGATACCCTATATCATCGGCATCGCCGGTAGCGTGGCGGTCGGCAAGAGCACCACGGCGCGTGTCCTGCAGGCGCTGCTGAGCCGCTGGCCCGAACACCGTACGGTGGAGCTAGTGACGACCGACGGGTTTTTGCATCCCAATCAGGTACTCAAGCAGCGGGACCTCATGAAGAAGAAGGGCTTTCCGGAGTCTTATGATATCCGCAGCCTGGTCAATTTCGTCTCAAAAGTGAAATCGGGAACGCCGCGGGTTACCGTGTCGGTCTATTCCCATTTGATCTACGACGTCGTCCCCGACGAACAAAAAGTCATTTCCCAGCCGGACATTTTGATCTTAGAGGGGCTGAATGTTTTACAAAGCGGCAGCGATTATAACCAGGATCCACACCACGTGTTCGTCTCCGACTTTGTCGACTTTTCCATCTATGTCGATGCGCCTGAAGCGCTACTGCAAACCTGGTATATCAATCGTTTCCTGAAATTCCGTCAGGGCGCGTTTTCCGATCCCGACTCCTATTTTCACCATTATTCCCAACTTTCCGAACAAGAGGCGGTGGCTATCGCCAGCCAGTTGTGGACCGAAATTAACGGGCACAATCTGCAGCAAAACATTCTTCCCACGCGTGAGCGCGCCAGTTTGATCCTGGGTAAAAGCGCCAATCATGCGGTGGATAGGGTCCGGCTGCGCAAATAGCGTCGCACGGCCGCCGGGTCATCTCAGTTGATGCCTAAACCGCGGTCGCCAGCGGCTCACACCTGGGCGCCAGGCACCCTGTTCGGCGCATTGCAGCGTCCGCATCTCGGCTTTCGCTCCCTCAGCCGCCCTGTTTATTGGTGCAAGATGTTCCCCCAGGTAGTATGATGCTCTCACGGTAATGTCTCCGGCGCGCCCTGAAGCGCAACCGGCCGTCTTCCTGGCTAGCTCGGGCCGGCAGGTGCGATAATGACCACCGATACTGATAACATCTTATTTGCCCGACATTGGGCGGCGTCGATTTTAGGGGGGAGTGAATGCAATTATTATTACTCAGCAATTCTACATGTCCCGGTAAAAGCTATCTGGAGCATGCCATCGCGCCGATCGGCGAACTGCTGCAGGGTAGGCGGCGAGCGCTGTTTGTGCTGTTTGCCGGAGTCATCGTCGATTGGGGCGCCTATACCGATAAAGTCAGGTAAGCGCTGGCGGTAGACGTAATGGGGATACATCGGACGGCGGAAGCGGGTGCGGCCATCGCCAATGCCGAGATCATCATCGTCGGCGGCGGCAACACCTTCCATTTAGTGAAACACTGTCGCGACCGTGGTTTGCTGCGCGCGATTCACCGGCGGGTAGAGGAAGGCGCGGCCTACGTAGGCTGGAGCGCTGGCGCCAATCTGGCTTGTCCCACCCTTTGCACCACTAACGATATGCCGATTGTCGATCCAGGCGGTTTTGATGCGCTGGGGCTTATAAATTTCCAAATCAATCCCCATTATACCAATCAACTGCCCGCAGGCCATCAGGGCGAAACCCGCCAACAACGGCTGGATGAGCTCTTGCGTGCACGACCGGAGATGACGGTGGTGGGGCTACCGGAGGGGGATTGGTTAACGGTGGCCGACGGTGCGGCAACGCTCGCCTGCCCTTACGACGCGGCGCTTTACCGCGCCGATTTTACCGAGCAGGCGTGTTGACGCCGGGAAGTACGATCACCTTGAAGTAAACGCCCCTCGCTCGGCTTGGCGCCGAAATAGGCCGCGGCACAACCGGCGACGGCAGGACACGATGCATCGCACGGGTTCTCCGACATCGTCGCCGATAGGACGCTATGGCTAAAGACCGCGCAGCGATATCTCTCCGCCCAAATACGCGTGGCGTTCTCCGTCCTGCTCCAACAATAGGGCCCCCTGGGCGTCAATGCCGCGCGCAATGCCTCTGATCTCCCGATCGCCAATGAGTAATTTCACCGGCCGGTCAAAGAAGTTATCCAACGCCTGCCAGCGGGCGACAAAGGACGCGAACCCGTCACCCTCGAACTGCCGCAGCGCCTGACGCAGCGTAGCGGTCAATTCGGCGACCAGCGCATTGCGATCGATGACGATGCCCGCCTCCTGCAGATTGATCCAACCCTGGTCGATCATCCCCGCCGCAGGCTCACTCATCGCCAGGTTGATACCGGCGCCGATCACGACATGAGCGGCGTCGCCGGCCTTACCGGTAATCTCCACCAAGATCCCGGCCAGTTTGCGATCGTTGAGATAAAGATCGTTCGGCCATTTGACGCGCACCCCTTCCGCACCCAGGCGTTGCAGCACCTCCGCCATGACGATACCGACCATCAGACTGAGGCCGCTGGCGGCCGCCGGACCCTGCTCAAGACGCCAATAGAGGGACAAATAAAGATTATTGCCGAACGGCGATATCCACTGTCGACCACGTCGGCCGCGTCCCTGCGCCTGATATTCCGCCACGCAGGCGTCACCCGGCTCTAAGGTGCCGATGCGCTCGATCAAATACTGATTGGTGGAGTCAATAAACGGCAGGACCGCCAGCCGACCCGACGGTAGGCGCGCGCGGATCGCGGTTTCATCCAATAACTGCAGCGGCCCGTGTAAACGGTAGCCTTTACCGGGTACCGTAAAGACATCCACCCCCCAATCGCGCACCGTTTGAATGTGTTTGTTGATGGCAGCGCGGCTCATTCCCAACACCGCACCAAATTGTTCGCCAGAATGGAACTCGCCATCGGCCAGTAAACTTATCAGCTTAAGCGGGATACTTACGTCTTTCATGCTATCACTCCCACCGCATCCACTTCGCCATTGGCGCCAATGAAGCGCACTTCCGGCTCCAGCCAGACGGCAAAGCGTTCCGCAACCTGTTGACGCACATAGCGCGCCAGCGCGGCAATATCCTCACCCGTCGCGTTATCGGCATTGACCAAAACCAGCGCCTGTTTGTCATGAACCGCCGCGCCGCCGAGGCGATAGCCTTTTAGTCCGCAACGATCGATAAGCCAACCTGCCGCCAGCTTCACTTCGCCCTCTAGCTGAGGGTAGTGGGGCGCATCGTGATAGTGGCTCAGCAACTGTTGTGCTGCTAGCGCATCAATAACCGGGTTTTTGAAAAAACTACCGGCATTGCCCTGCAGCGTAGGGTCGGGCAATTTCGCGCGACGCATCGCGCAAACCGTATCATAAATCTGCCGCGGGGTGGCCTGCTGCGGATCCAGACAGGCCAGATCGCCATAGGTCAATACCGGTTGCCAGGCTTTGGCGAGCCGGAGGCCAACCGCGACAATGGCGTGGCCTTCGCGCAGCGCGTGTTTAAAGATACTGTCGCGGTAACCGAATTGGCATTCAGCAGCGCTCAGGCGCCGTAAGGGGCCGGTTGCCAACTGCAGCACGTCGACATAGTCACAGAACTGACGCAACTCGACGCCATAGGCGCCAATATTCTGGATCGGTGCAGAACCAACGCAGCCGGGGATGAGCGCCAGATTCTCCAGACCCGGCATACGCAGGTCGAGACAGGTACGCACCAGGTCATGCCACACCTCTCCGGCGCCGACGTGCAAATGCCAAGCGTCGGGACGCTCTTCGATTGCTACGCCCGCTATCCGGTTCAGCAACACGGTGCCGGCATAGTTTTCCAGAAACAACACATTACTACCGCCGCCCAACACCAGCACCGGCGTAGCGTCCTCCGCGGCCTGCCGCCAAAACGTGAACAGCTCAGCCTCTGTATGCACCACGATTACGCGCCGTGCCCACACGTCAATGGCAAAACTGTTCAGGGGCTTTAGCGCCCCACTGTCCGTCATCATCACATAACCCGTCTTCACTTTTGTTGTCGTTAGTCTACTCGATCGCACAGGAAGGCAGCGAGTGACATTTCACGACGCGGGCGTGCCTGCGTACGTTTATATTCTTCGCTTAACGTTGGACAACATTGCGACGTCGCTTAACTGTCGGACTCTGTAGTAACCAACAATTTTTCCCAGGATTTATTTATCTGCGCCAGTTCCTCCCTGAACGGCAGCGGGCTTTGGCCGTGACCTTGCTCGGCAAGCTTATCAAATATCGCAAATATCTCATCATTAGCGTGTTTTATCAGATCAAAATCTGTAGAGATTTTGACATTTCGGAAGAAGAGTTCAGTCTTGAATACGCTAACTAACAGATGCATTCCTGCGCCGCTTGGAATATATAGCTTATCTTGCTCAGACACCTCTTTACCGCTCTCCTTGGCTTCTTCATTTTTTTCCGCATGTTTATCAGTGCACTTTAATCCTCTCTCCATTGAGGCCGTACCTATTTCATGTAGATACCCCTTAGGCACGGACTGATCGATTCGCTTGCAATACGCCGTCATGGCATCGGAAGCTTCGCTGTACACCGACGCCATAGTTGCTTCAACTAACTGCTCAAAACCCTTTTCATCTGTGAGAAAATCATTGACTGTGGCTTGCATTTTCTCTTTTGCCGCGACGATATCCTCAGACGTCAAGGGGTTTTGCTTCATGATGGCGGCATCATGAACGGCTACAGGCGTTGAATTGGCATTATCGGCGGGTTTTTCAGCGCCGGCTAACTTGTTCCTAACAGTGGACAAAAAGTTATATACGCTTACCATCCCGCCAATGCAGCGATTGGTAACCGTCGTGCTAAAGGTTTTCGCATTATTCTCAATCGTCATGATGCAATGCAAAATCTGACGGCTCAAGCCACTTTTAGCGGACGTTTTCGCGCTGCCATTATCTGTCTGTTCCGGTTTTAGAGTGTAACTACCCGTCTTAGAGCCAATAAACATGCAACTCTCCTTTTTATGATTGTCGAATTTCGGATTATATTAAGCGTGTCTAAGCACTGACCAGATACTATTTGGCTATAAAAGCCATTACGTCGTGGTCGCGCAGCGGCGCTCCGTGGATCAAAGCATATTAGACGTAAGCGTACGCCCAGCGCCGTCTGTTAATTCCCCATCAAGTTATTGAAGATGATGTCCATTATTTTTTTAATGGGCACAATTCATGAAACAAACCCCACCAAAACCCTCAAGACGTCGTCCCAATTTCCCGCTGGACT
>NZ_JBLKSS010000058.1:0-9039 GCF_047607725.1 Sodalis sp. (in: enterobacteria)
ATTGTTCTCTGGCCGGCAGCGGTAGGTGGAAGCGACGAGCAGAAGAGGCGTTTGCTCTATAACGCAGTGACACGTGCGAAGGAGCGATGCATTGTCCTTGTGCAGGCAACTGCCCACATGGACCTGCCTCCTTTCACATGATACGTGTCCCGTTGGTTGTGTCGCATTAACTGATGAACTGGCCGAAAACAACACTGCCAATCTTTCTGAACGGCCATTACACCTTTATCAGTGAAGGGAAAGAACTCGATCTGGACGCTATGATTGAGGGACTGACGTTGTCATAAACCGTATGGCAAGTCCGCAAAATTTTGGCGGCTTTCCGCTTACAACCCCACATAGCGTATCTGCCAAAATAAAAAGCCCGCTTGCTAGTCTGCGGGCTTTTCGCTACTGTGTCACAGTCCACGGGTAAACCCGTCGTTCAGGCCGCTCCCCTACAGTGAGCTGGTGCCTGGCGTCAGAGAAAACAGTTTTTTCTGGCCCCAGAACGCAAAAAACCCCGATAGCAGTAATCTTGGCAGATCGTCTATCAGGGCTTTGCGAATCATGTCTGCGCACGTATTCAGGAAGGATACTAGCCGAATGAACATTAGCTTTCAAGTGTTAGAACGCACTTCCACCCTCTGCTCTGCCATAAGCGCAGGGAGCGGTGGCTAAACAATTTTCCCCTTCCCCGACTGAAAAGTACCCTCACACCGCTTCAGTAACCCTTATCCGCGCTACCAGCCGCCAAAGGCGGATGCAGCCAAGCCGGCGATAGTCAAAGCCCTGGTCAAGGTGGCACAGAACAGTAATCCGGCCCGCCATGAAGCCTGGTACGCCACGTCTTGACGTGAAAACCGGTCTGAAAAAACCGTTTATTAAACGGATGAACGCCCACCGGGCGCGGGCGGTTAACGCTCTGATGGTGGCGATGGCAGACCGGTTGAATATCGTCTCCGGCAAGGTGGAGGCCGGCGTCGAGCAGCTGTCCGACTGGTGTGGCCTGTCAACGGGCAGCGGCGCCAGGAAAAGCATCTCACGCGCCAGCCGGGCGCTGACGACACTGGAAGAGCTGGGCGCCATCAAATGCGAACGGGTGTGGGACGACAGCACGCATTCCTATATCCCCAAGATTATCTGGGTCACCGAACTGTTCTTTGTGCTTATCGATTACGAGGTGGGTAAATTCCTGTCGGCACAGAGCCAGCAGCTGGCCTGGGAAAACCAGAAGCTGCGTGACAAAGGCGAAGGCCCCATCACCCTCAGCGAAGCCCGCCGTCGCGCCAAAGAAAAGCACATCAAGAACGCGTTTGATTATCGCCTCAAAAAACGAGCGTTCAACAAGCAGCGTTGTCATGCGCGCAAGATTGATGAGATGGCGCCTGCACAGGCCCGGCATTCCATCATGAACGACCTGGTGAAGCTGCACAACAAGGACGAGCTGGAGGCGATGGGTCACCAAGGACTAAGGCGTCTGGTTGACCAGCGCTACCATGCCCTGCGCAAGCTGGCCGCCTCTACAGCCCCACCGCCAGACACCCCCTAAACTCTCTTTTGCCCGGCTTTCCGCCTCTGAGAAAATGATGCGCTTCACGGCGTAGGCTTCCGCACGCCCCTACCCCACCATTCCCCTTATTTTCACGCTTCTCCGCCGTCATTTCCTCCACCCCCACCCCCTAATTTCACCCAAACCGACCCCCAGTCTTTTTTATCCACCAATAATAGATGCAAAGTAACTGTAACTACCTATTACAGAAAAAGATAATTAAGAGCAACGCTCTGGGRATAACCTCACCGCCAACCACACTCTCACCCCCTACCCCAAAAACCAAAAAGGGCTTCGCTTACAGYGGGCACGCCCGCGCTGCTCAGTCGTCCAAACCCACTCCTACCTCCAGCTACCCCAATTCACAAACACCCAAACAAACAAGAAAAAATCCCGTCACCCCGCCCACAGTTCTTTTCTTCACCGGTCCGTTGGACCGGTGAAGAAAAGAATTATGAATGCTATAACTAATGGTGTTTAGGTTTCGCTTTGGTGATTTTTGAAGGGTGTGTGTCGCTTTAATGTTCTTTTGTCTTCGACCCTTTGGCTTTCGTGTCGCTGATAGTTCGGTAGGGCGGCTTTCGCACTGCTCAAGCCTTTAAAAACCGGTCTGACAGGGTGAAGGGCGGGTATGGGGTGTCTGTGAGGACCGTAYCGCCTGCGCCGGGCTTCGGCGGCATTTGAGTGTCGTGAACTATGTGACTCCATTTGCCGCCTCCTGTGCGCTACGCACACCTAGAGCCGTGCAGTTTGTCATCAAGAGATTCGTATCTGCACACTGTTAATAAATAAAAAAGTGTCATCTCGTTTAATTTAATAGTTATAAATCACATTCGCCTGCCGTGATCAATATGGCGGTGGGTGACACGACTGTTGGGTCTACCCCAATTTAGAGGGACCGCCCACAATTTTTTTCCGAGAAGGTTTTGTTTGTTTCATATAATTCTYCTTTGGCCGATCAGCGMCAGTCAGCTTTTTATTGCTTAATTCGTTACTGGTGTTAGTTTCTAATCTGGCTTGACGGAGTTGTGATGACGGCGCAACAATTCTAGGCCCTTTTCTTATGCCGTTGACCGGGGTAACCGGGGCCGCAGAAGAGACGCTGGACATCGCCATACTCTCAAACGGGAACCAAGCTTTTCTGCCACCGGTTGCCTTGATGCTGTCGGTCAGGGGCAAGAACGATTTATTATCGACCCTAGACTTGATGCATTGCTCGAAATCAGCCTTAGTGGCTTGACTTTTTTCTACCACTATTTGCAACGTCGTGCTTCCCCCTCAGCTTTATGTTGCACCACTTGCATTCGTTTGCCGTTCTCATCTAACCGCCTCAACACGTTTTCTGCTTTGGCAATGGCTACCCTTATGTTCGCCCTTGTTTGGGTTCTGTAATCGGTTGAGGTGCCAACATCGTGCCGGCCTGAGGAGTAAGCGGTTCGCATCATCTGATCTGTCGTGGTGGCATTTTCGCCAAACACAGTGCCTGCCTGGCACCCGTCAGCATTTTCATTTCCTGGGGGTGTTCTGTAGTAATAATTATTAATCGTATCGCCTTGGTGATTATTAATATTACCGAATGAGATTCCTATATCGACGGCGGGTTTTTGCGTGATATCTGACCCAAGGTGAGCCACTGCAGGTTGAGGCGGCGCAATGTTGGTACAGCTTGACGCGCTTCCTCCGCCAGAAACGTTGCTGGCGGAGGAAGCGCTCAAAGGTGCCATCCTATGCGAACTATTCTCGATGTTCGTAACATTATTGGACGGCAGAGACTTCGTCAAATTTTTATAGGGTAGAAGAGTAATGTTAATAGCAAAGCTATTTTTTCCAGTAGCTATATTGCAATATCCAGACATAAATTATTCSTMMKYGSMYMGWKKWKKWYGYCTWRAWWWMWKKKTSKRWTWSYKSTAWRRTTTTATCTGGATCTTGTTATACAAAAGATTGAGAGACTTCCATTGTGAAGCATCACCACGGTTGTGGGATGATGTATCATCTTAAAAATAAGTCATACATGCCATGTAATGGCGAATGAAGCAGTATTCAGAATAGTTATTTAGTTATGGCTTCGTACATAAATCATCCTTGAACATACAGTAATCATAATATTTTATTTTTTTTAATTTATCCTGCATTCAGGAGGTGTTCATTTAGTGAATATGTGAAGTTTGTTAATCTTATATTGGTATTACATCAAAATACCTCGCTCTATCTGGTGGATACAGCAAGTACTGAGGCCATGCCTGCATCTTCGTCTTCAAGTTAATTGACTATAGATGTATATTCTATAAAATTTCGATACGCTAAAAATAGCCGTTACCGGCATCCCCCGGCGCAGATCCGAACGTGCGCTGCAACTCATCCATCTTCTACTTCGGGAACTGGCGTGAAATCGATGCATCGGGTGCGGGTGAAGCGCAACCAGTGCACAGAAAGCCAGATGGTTCAGGTCATTCGTGGTCTCTTGCGGGGGGAGTTTTTGAAGCACAATTATCCTATGAAAAATAATGAAAATACGAGGGCCAGGAAAATGCTGGCGAAAAAAACGGTTTTTACCCGGAAAATTTATTTTAACTGTTTGATTTTATAAATAAAATGCTCACCACAAAAAATAGGCTTTTGCGGTAAAAGGCGTAAAATTAATCAGAATATAAAATGTTATGCACTGATAGCAAGAGTACCAGCTCTTACTACCAGCTAATCCAAAACCTATCGTTAGTAGGAGTCGGACTATGCAAAAGTCTACCTTCCGCGTGCGCATATTTGAAGCGCCCAGCACGTTAATTGCCCTGTTTGCGCACCATTCGCGCAATTTAAACACCCGCCAGCGTCAATCTCTCCTGAACGTGGGAGGTGCGCAATGAATCGTTCCCTGTATGCTATGCGCATATCGCCCACTCTGCAGCGCAGTGTGAGCGTCATGGTCATTTCGATGAGGCAGAAAACCTGTGGCGTCAGGCCAGCGAACAGCCGGTGCAACAGGAAAATCGCGACTGGACTGCCATTCGTGCCAGAGTGTGTGAATCCCGCCGTCGTTTTCTGGCTGCTTGCCCCTCACGCGTGAAAAACGAGGGTGTTGCATGACGGATTTCCTCGACTTTGTTAATCGCATGGGTCTTGTCGTCATTCCATCTTCGGGTGGTCATCTTCTTTTCGAAGGCGATGTCGACCTGTCCGGCAGTGATATTGCAACATTGCCGGATAACCTGACCATCGTCGGGTCGCTGATAGCGCGCGAATGCGCCAGATTATCGGCGCTGCCGGCGGGCCTGGATATCCTGGACAGCCTCGACCTGCGTAATACGCCGATAACCTCGTTACCGGCCGATATTGGTGTCGGGCTGGACATCATGCTGGAGAATACCGGTCTGCTATCCCTGCCAGCCAATCTGTCGGTGGACGGTGCCCTCGACCTTGAAGGTACGCCCATCGCCGCACTCCCCGCCCCGCTGAGTGTCGGCGGCTACCTCAACCTTCGTAATACTACCGTGACTGAACTGCCGGAGGACTGGTGCATCGACGGGCCGCTGTTGCTCGATGTGAAGAAAATAGGCAGTCCGCGGGCGTGGCGGCGGGTGCCCCTTGCGTCGCTGACGCCGGATGACCCTATTCTGCAGGATTACTTTTTGTCCGCAGCGCAGGACGAGGCGGTATCTGGCTCGCTGGCGCTAGACGCGCAGAGTGTTGAGGTCTTTGCTGTCTGGGTGTGCGGCGAAATCCGGGTTTTCGCCGGGCGGCATGTGGCGTCCGCCGCCGGGTTTGACCACCCTAGAGTCTCTGCCCTATTCCAGCAGGCGGCGCATGAATGCGTGGTAGAGCTGTCAGCGCGTTTGAACGCCGGACGGGAGGGTAACCATGACGCTCTCACTCACCGCGCTCTGGCGGCACAGCCAGGCCCCCTGCGCCTTCACCGATGCCGCAGGCACCCTGTTTGCCAATGCCCCCATGCAACGACTGCTGGGATGCGACGCACGGGCATGTGGCAATGATTCTCCTCTGGTGTCGCTGTTCCTGGCGCAGGAAGCTCATGCACGGCAGCAACGTCAACCGCTTTGGGTGTTCAACAGCCAGCCCTATGCTGCCCACGGCATAACGCAGCCCTGGCTGTTCTGCTTTCTTCCCGACGTGGATGATGACGGCGTGTGTAACGGCAGCTTTTGCCTCGCGCGGCCGTTCCCATTCCTGTCGTTACTGGACTATCTCGAGGGTGGGTGTCCCCGTGCAGTGGAGGACTGGCCCGTCGACGACAGGTTTACTGACAGGGAGCGGGGTATCATTTTTTTATCGCTGCAGCGCCTGAGCAGCAAGCGCATTGGGCAGCGGCTCCGGATATCGCATCGCACGGTAGAAAACCGGCTGCAGGTTATCTATCACAAGATAGGTATCCACAATGTCCGGCAGCTGGATGATTATTGTCGCCAGCAGGAGATAATGTACGCCATTCCCGCRCAATGGCGACCCCACGTCACTCATGTCATGAATCCGTAGCGCCTGGTACGTGGTCGCCGCTGGCGGCCGCGTATTCGCAGTGAGGCAGACCAGCTGGTATGATACCCATAAGCACCATCAAGCAAGAGAACAAAACTGATGACCGAACCCAAGCGCCCCTTGCTCAGTATCAGATACAAGCCGAAAATTTATGTGAATCCGAAGCATGCCGATAAACCCGCGCCGCCACCAAAACCGGCGAAGCCACCCAAGGCCAAGGCCCCGAAGCCGGTCAAGGAGCCAAAACCGAAACAGCCGCCGCCCAAGCCCCTGAGCCGGAAAGAGCGCATCGTACGCAACCGGGCGAAAAAATTACGCCGGGGTCAGGAGGCCATCGCCAGTCTGGTGGCACATTGGTCGCAACTCTTCAGCCTCGAACAGCCGAAGCCGCTCAAAATTGGCATTGCGGCGGATATCCTTGACGATATCAAGGCGCGAGAACTGGAGCTAACCCGTGCCAAGGCCAGCGCGGCGCTGATGTTCTATACGCAAACGCCAGCCTATCAGCAAACGATCCATGCCGGCGGTAGTCGGTTTGACCTTCGTGGGCAGCCCTGTGGTGAGATTACCGAGGAGCAGCAGGCCCATGCCCTGAAGCAGCTGGATAAATGGCAAGCAGAAACAGAGTCCGCGGCGCCATCGGGCGCAGAGCCAACGCCATGAGCAAGAAATTTACCCCGACGCCCCATGATGCGGTGTTCAGGCAGTTTCTTCACGACAAGGCCACCGCGCAGGATTTTTTTGATATCTGGCTGCCTGATGATATCAAGGCGCTGTGTGACTGGGCGACCCTGAAGCCTGAGTCCGGCTCCTTTATCGACCCGGACATGAAGCCTTACCAGAGTGATATTCTCTACTCAGTGAACGCCAACGGAGCGGATGGCTATGTCTACTGTTTGATTGAGCACCAGTCGACCCCTGACAAGCTGATGGCCTGGCGGTTAATGCGCTATTGCATGGCGGCCATGCAGCGCCATCTGGAAGCAGGGCATGATAAACTGCCCCTGGTCTTTCCGGTGCTGTTCTACTGCGGCGAAAAAAGTCCGCACCCGTACAGCACCAACTGGCTGGACTGCTTTGAACGGCCCGATATCGCGGCGAAGATTTATAGCCAGCCGTTCCGACTGGCGGATGTGACCACGCTCGATGATGATGCCATCATGCAGCACCGGCGCATGGCGCTGCTAGAGCTCATCCAGAAACATATTCGCCGCCGGGATATGACGGAGTTGCTGGACAGTATTGTTAAACTGCTGTCGTACAATTATTATACGGATACGCAGGTGGTCACGATGATGAACTATCTGGTTCAGGAGGGGAATGCCGCCTCGCCGCGAACGTTCATTACCGAGATAGCTAGACGGGCAGAGAAACATGAGGAGGCGCTTATGACCATTGCCGAAGCTCTGAAGCAGGAAGGGAAACAGGAAGGCTATCAGATTGGCCGTGAGGAAGGCATTCAGCAAGGCATGCAGCAAGGCATGCAGCAAGGCGAGCATACTGCGGCGATGAAAATTGCACGACAGCTTGTCAGTAACGGTGTTGACCGTGCCATTGTTAAAATATCTACCGGCCTTTCTGATCATGAATTGGATAATTTAATACAGTAAGCCAGGTAATTCAGGCTGATTACGTCAGCCTGGATGTGGTTCATGGTTAGGAAATTGAATCCATCAGGAAAATTAATTTATTTTTAATGATGAAATAACGACTCTTATTTTTTCTCGGATTGGGTTTATGAAAAATTATTTTTATATAAAATTCATACAGAAAAGAGTGCAAAACCAAATTTTAGATAGATCTTCCCTATGCTGCTTGCCGAAGCCATCGCTCTCTTTGAAATTGATGACGTCGTTTAGCCAGCAACTCTTCGGGTCGTAATCCTGCTTCTGCATGGGTAAAAATCATGCGATTGCCGCATAAAATACATTGGTAAGGATCGACATTAGTGAACTGTTTCATCTGCGCAGCAAAACCTGGTTTTGCGGGCTTTGTTTTTGCTTCAATTTCCAAAGCATCATAGACTTTCGGTAATAAAGCTGAACGCTTGCGATTAGAAAGAAAACCGTAATATCTGATCATCTTAAAATGCTTGCTTGGAATATGGCTGATATATCGTCCGATCATTTCTTCCTGACTTAATACCTGTTTTCCATGCTGTTGCGTCCGGTGATCATAGTAATGATGCACAACCGCTCCACCGCTGTAATGCCTCAGTTTTGATGCTGATATTGGAGGCCGTTTAAGGTATCGACCAATATAACTGACGTTTTGCCACGCATTTTCTGGTTTTTTTGAAAAATGTACCTTCCAGCGGCGCTGAAATTGCACTTCCAGGAACTGACACCATTCACGATAATCACGTATATGCTCATAACCTGCCGCCGCTAAATACAGCGTGTCGTAGCTTTTTCTCAGCAAAGTAATTACCGCCTGACGCCAGTATTTCTCAATCACTTTCTTTTTAAAGAATAAAGATCTCCACTGATTGTTTTTGGTACTTAACCCTCCACGCGTCACTGAAAGATGAATATGAGGATGCTGATTTAACTTTCGTCCGTAAGTGTGCAGAGCCGCAAAAAGCCCAATTTCAATCCCCATTTTTTTCGCCCATGTCAGAAAAGTATTAGCTGCACAGGAAAATAACATGTTGAGTAATGGCCAGTTTTGGTTAAAAGCCGGCTAAAGTTTATCTGGCATGGTGAGAGTGATGTGTTGCCAATCACAGTCAGGAAGAATATGCATCTGCTCTGTTGCCCACTGCTCAGTAGCTTTAACGCCGCAAGCGCTGCAACCTTTGCTTTTGCAACTTTGGCAAATGTACTTTGTGTGAGAGCAATCAGGAGATGAACAACAATATTTTCTGACGCCCATTGATGCTGGGGTTGTAAGCGGAAAGCCGCCAAAATTTTGCGGACTTGCCATACGGTTTATGACAACGTCAGTCCCTCAATCATAGCGTCCAGATCGAGTTCTTTCCCTTCACTGATAAAGGTGTAATGGCCGTTCAGAAAGATTGG
>NZ_JBLKSS010000059.1:0-8903 GCF_047607725.1 Sodalis sp. (in: enterobacteria)
TCACATTGCCTTTTCTGCCGCCACGTTTTACCCCGTATTGCTCAATCGACAGGTCAATCAACGCCTGGATATCGACAAACTCGCGGTGTTTAAAGTCTCTTAATGCCTCATGCAGCGGCCTGGCGCGCGCCACAATATCGTTGACCAGCGCGTCGCGCTCCTTATCAATGGGTTTCACCATGGCGTCTGGAATGAATGCGCCCTTGGCGTCCTGCCAGTAACCGGCGGGCACCGTATTTTCATGTGGATTAGTGGACATGGGGGACTCCTTTAATCATATTTTCTTTTGCACCGATTTCAGAAAAATACAGATCTATCAGTTGAAATAACAGATAAGCACATTTTCCCTCATCCTGCGTGAAATTTTTTCGTTTAGTCTGGACATTCGCATGAATGCCTTTTTCACCCTATAAAATGGTCACTGTTAATTTAATCGTCATGGTAACCTCAATGTAATGACGCTGACCAAATCACCCGRCACCCACCTTTCATRAATGCCCCTTGCTTAAAACCACCCTGTGCGTTTTTGCCMAMGGTGATATAATYCRCCTGMCCCTKTTTTAATAACTGYTCACARARCKKATGGTGTTCAATACGGATAACSGGYKTRCARTTAYGCAATATMACGCYTTTTACGCTMACRCCTYTTATCRTCAAATAACGAAYAACGGCTTCTGCCTGCGTCATCGCSGCGATAASATGATTGTTRGTCGAYRCCKCTTTATRATGGAMTGACATACTTTCCTCCTTYAATGAATYAGCATTTCTGCATAGCGGTYGATTAACGYCACGGAAATMCCCTGATTGCCGATAGCGCTTGWSCGGGCCACCCCRCGCRCCAGTTTAAACAGGCGGCGATAATTRCCCCGTGAATGCTTGCGAAARGCGGCGGCAATCTCCGGCGCAAGCSGCTCGCCCGATGCYTCRCCGTTCGATAACAGGYTGCCCAGAATGGCACTGAAATCCTCRGCTTCRSTTTCTTTCYTRCGRGAYTCCAGGTCTAACGCCATRCCCACCCGGYTATAGAGCTGGGCGTAYTCCCCRCGWGAGCCTTTMAGATTGAGCAGCAGRCGCRGCATSCCCRCCAGCACAATGGCCACCCCGGAACGGTCGTGAATGCGSCGCARGACCTCAAGCGCCCTGTAGGGCARCAGYTCWGCCTCGTCAACCAGCACCAGCCAGTKCTTGTCRCGCAGCCCYTGCACACACTCCTCGACCAGCTCATGRATATTGCCGGTTTTYCGCAGRCCCAGCCGGGYGCACAKCGCYTGCAAYAACACCTTGGCGGTATAGCCGGGGTCGGCTTCARTCAGGATGACRCCTTTATTGGCGCTGTTGGCGCGYACATACTCCTTCAGCACCATGCTTTTTCCCATGCCTGCCGRGCCGTATATCACGCCGATRTCGCCGAAGTCRTGCGTGSCRCTAATCAGGTCCARCRCCACCYTGGCCAGATGGGTCGGCACAAAATGYACCTTRATRTCCCGCCGGTGGGCGCGCTCTRTCTCGCGGTCAAGAAAATCCCGCWGCGTRCCCTCGACGTTATCAATATTGCCGTTGTAGACCCCCTTTAAATATTGTGAAATGGTCGCGCCGCTTAATCCGGTTTTATCGGCCACCTTGCGCTGGGTGTAGCCTGACCGCTCCATCAGCTGGAAAATACGTTCTCGCGTTGTCATAAAATATATCCTTACCGGTTATTACCGACCTGCTTGATATCGTGCTCATATTCAGATTCAAATAAATACACCTTCTCTTTTTCAGGTGCCGATACCTTGGGTATCAGCAGGCTGTAATCGCTTTCCYTGGGCGCRTCAATCACCGGGCGTAATTCGTCTTTCGCATCCTGAATYTTRCTTTCGGCSAGTTTAATGCGACGYTTRGCGCGYRCCTCCAGSGCTTTTTCYACCCGCGAGACCGGCACCGGCGAGGCSGTATTGCCATTCCAGAGCGCRGTRCAGAGATARGCSCCGTCYATYTGGCGAATAATCACTTCGTYSGGATTATGRATRTCGTAGGCCACCCKYACCGTCTGGCGGTCTACCTCAATCAGCTCCCTGGCAAAATACTGGTTATTCAACARTTCAACCCAGCCGCGCTGGGCYACSCGTTTCTCTTCYGGCATAAACATCTCGCGCARCTCGCCCGGCGTCAGGTATTCAATRTTRTCYCCYTCCTCRGCSAGCAGGGCCTTGCGGTARGCRGCCGGCGTCATCGACTTGCCGTTGACCTTCGGCAGYGCGCTGTGCTCGTGGCTGTGGTTATAGCGCTGCACCTCCTCCTCGATGGCGTCTATCAGCTGCCGCCAGCTGGGCAATATCGCCAGCGTTTTYTGCTGRRYMGSRTTCAACTCCTTMCCCTGACGCARGGCATTCGACAGACTSAGCAGTTTTTGCCCCTGYACCCGCRCCCCGTTGGGGTCAGCGCTTAGCCCGTTATAGGTCTGAAAGCGCAGRGCCAGMCKACGWGGSAGMACMCCGTTAAGCCGCTCAATAATGCCYCGCGCCTGSGGATTGCCGGGGAKACCGGTAATATGCTCAATGCCCAGCCGGGGGAAAATCCCGGTGATATCCGCATCCAGCATCTTGTTGGTCTCACCACCRCCGTTATCGGAGTAGGCAAACAGCGGYTTGCCGTGGTGCTGGATGGCATAACGCCAYGCATCSGCCACCGCGATGGCGTTYTCCGCCAGYGACAGRCTCCAGCCCACCAGATAGCGGGTGCGYCCRTCGAGCACCARRGTCAGCTCMGGGGTAAAGGGYCKMCCGTGTATCGGATGCGCCACTTTCATGTTCAGCGACTTGCCRTCGGCTATCCAGCAGCCGTTCACCGGCATCTGYGCCCAATCCCGCTGCTGGTARAMCTGATACGCCTTRAGCGCCGARCCGGTAACCCGGCCCTTGACCCTTCGGTGAGGCGCAACCCGCCTGACCATGCGATTGACCTTGTCGTAGGTCGGCAGGGCCGCCAGCATGGCDGGCTGGTCATGGTATTTGCTCTGCCAGTCCGCCTGAAACGCGCGGTAGGCTTCCAGCACCGTCGGGCCACAGGGCCGGGCATAATGCGGCCAGAACAGGGTGTAGAACCACGTCATGTCCTCGGGACGCTGCTTCHTGGGCTGACCGGGAGCCAGTATCGCCAGACGCTCCTGGGGCCGCTCDGCGCTGAGATAGAGACTCACCCACTCCTGCAGGCTGCTTTTGCCCACCCCTTGCCGGGTGCGGCCCTTTTTGGCGTTGGMCAGCGTGGCGGCGCGCTGCAGGGCCTCGGGCAATGTRCCGGYCTTTGACTCMTCGRCGATAAAGGTCACCGCCGCAATGCGGGTCATGCCGGCCTGCTGTAACCGGATCACTTCCTGTGCCAGCATCATGCGCGCATCGGCAATCTGCTTCTGGTGATCGTTCAGGGCCTGCACCTTGSGGTCRAGCAGGGCCGGACATTGGCGCATGATCGCCAGCTCATCACGCGACTTGATGGCGGTGCTGYGYTTGACCGRMTCATCAACCGGCTGGRCCGGGGCYTGCGCWATYARRGATTTATAGTGCCGYTGTTTGATGATCTCGCGWGYTTGYTCYGGYAAACAATCGATGTGGTACTCGAAAGCCTTGGTGCCCKRRCGYTTRCGKACYARWTCRGRTGAAYYTKCMGWMYRYYKAYWCARTGMCYRGCGAAKKCCCTKSRWWGTSSCRGGYAAWCYGGGTAMWCCSAYTAAYTCWYTSRCSRYAACAAACATRATTAMGACAYCTTGCKSAYATARCKWSYMGKNCTGTAACGGCTCGGCCAGATCACTTCCGGCTCTACCCCCAACGCATTAGCAATAATTTGCTGATACGGTCTACATGGTGTACGCAAAACGGTTTTAGTTTTAAGTGAGTCTTTGCTATAACCCGCCTCCAGTGAAAGCGCGCGGAGCGATAGTCCTCTTTTGTGGATTTCCACCTTGATGATTTCAGGGTGCCAATCGACACACAGATCTTCTTTTTGACTCATCATTCATCTATCCTAAAAAGCTGCCCGTGGGGATAACTGCTCGGTTATCTCTACAGACAAAACCTACACCACCAAAAATACCAAATAAAGGTATTTTTGGTTATTTTGATGATTTTGTTATAACAGATTGTTTTACATGTATTTTTATGGAAAAGAACCCCGTATGAGAAAAGAACGCCTTGGTATTTTTCAGACACATGACAAAGAACCTGTCATCGATAGAATTGCGCAGCTAGCAAGGAGATACCCCTCGCGTAGTGCAGCTGCCAGAGCTTGGGGGATAAACATCAACACACTTAACAGCTATTACAAAAGGGAAGCGAATCCACCAATGCCACGTGAAAACCTTCTTTCTCGGATCGCAGAATGTGAAGAGATTACTCTGGAGTGGCTTCAATCTGGAGATGATAAAACACCAAATAAAATTGAAGATCGTGATGGATTGGTAGATATGCTCTTATTTTTAACTAAAGAAGAGCGGGAGCAATTGACAACCATGTTAGCTCGCAAAGGGGTAGAAACAGTTCTCTATCTGCTTGACGAGAATAATATTGAATTGCTGCGCCTAGATCACGTGGTGAAAGAGAAAATCCTTGGACAACAGCCTCAAACACAAGAAGAGGCTGCTTTAAACGCTCGGAAGGCTAGAGAGTGTGGTCATTGATGGCAACAATGAGGCAGGGGAAGAAATCCTAACAAGCTATAGCAAAAGGGCCGTTTAAATAAATAAAATATAAATATATTGTGTAGACTTAGCAACAAAATCGTTAATCAAAAACTGTTTAAACGGCTTTCAAACTTACTCAAACCACGACTAATCCAGTCCAGAATATAGTGAAAAAACTCATTTTCCGCTCATTTTTTACGACGAGTTCAAAATCCTTAAAATGGCTGTAAGCCGCGCCAGTAAAAGGCTTCCTGCTAACCCAACGTTCCCTTTGAGAGTCCGGAAATGGTTGCCACCCCACAATCCTGATCAGTCAACTGCCGGTAAAAAAATGGTATGGACTGATAGAAAACCCCACGACAGCTGACGCGTTACTCGATCGGCTAGTACACCCGTAAGCGCGCCGTGGAGGACGTCTTGAATTATTGGTGGGTTTGTTGTATGAGACAGTAAACCTACGTTACACGCTTATGCTCATTGCATTTTCACATTGTATTGATTTTAATAACTTTTATTTCCATCCCTGTTTGAGTGATATGAAATTAGTGGTTCTGAAGTTTGTGATAGTGTCCATTAAAATTTAAGTGGACACTATCATCGCCGGATTATCCATGATCTAACAGCCGTCCCTTATAGGATGCGGGTTCACTAGACATCGTAGTGGAACATATTCTTACCGGGCCATACAACAAACCCACCAATAATTCAAGACGTCCTCCACGGGGCGCTTACGGAAAAGGCGTCAATCACCGCCTCCATGCCCTGAAACTCCCACATGCCGTGCGGCCCAACGTTCTCCACCGGATACCCCATCGCCTCCACGTCCTGACGCAGCACATGGCGGTAAATTTACCCAAAGGCCACCTGATTGGCGTAGAGTGCTTCGACAAAGCCGGTCTTGCCCACCGTGTCAGACGACAGCGTCTGCCATTTGCCGGCATGCTGCGTCGCGTTGGCCACCACCGCATGGGTATGCAGCTGCGGGTCAAGGTCGCGCGACGTATCGTGATTGAACATCGCCACCACCAGGTTGCCGGTGAGTTTGGTTTCAGAAACGCCGGCGGTCATGCTTCGCGTCGAGGCCAGTTTCTCCACCTCGCGCTGCGCCACCTCAACGGCGCGGTTGTGCGCCGCCACCAGACGTTTGTCGCCGCCGGGGAGCGCCATGATGGACACACTCTTGGGCGCGGAAAACGTCAGGTCATACCCCGGACGATGGGCATTGCGCCCGTCCTTCATCCGCGACAGGTCGCCGTCGTCCGGCAACCGGCCCTCGAGCACCGAGACAAAGTCCGCCAGCTTCACCGCACCCGACAACCCCAGTGCCTCGGCCCCCTGCCCGACCCAGCGCTCGTCCATGCTGCCCAGCACGTAGTAGTTATCCTGATGGGTGTAGTAGTCACCTGCCTTGCCGGCCGGTCCCACCTGACCGATGCTCATCATCTGAAGTTTCCCCCTTCGTTCCAGCTAATGGCATGTATATCCCTTTGACATATCCCAAACAACCTCCTAAAATGGATAGACAAAACACATATCTGTGAGAAGAGGTGTATTATGGAAACAACGGTTTTTCTCAGTAACCGTAGCCAGGCAGTACGATTGCCAAAGGCTGTGGCACTACCCAAAGATGTAAAACGCGTGGAAGTGATTGCTGTCGGCCGTACCCGCATCATTATTCCTGTGGGGGAGCGTTGGGACAGCTGGTTCGATGGGGATGACGTCAGCGCTGATTTTATGACTGCACGCGAGCAGCCACCGGAACAAGAGCGTGAGACGTTTTGATGCTGAAATATATGCTGGACACAAACATTTGCATCTACACTATCAAAAACAAACCAACACAGGTCAAAGACCGCTTTAATCTCAATGCATCCCGCCTGTGCATCAGTACTGTCACCCTGATGGAACTGATATACGGCGCGGAAAAAAGTCTGTCTCCAGAGCGTAATCTCACCATTATAGAAGGCTTCGTCGCCCATCTTGAAGTATTGAACTATGACACGCTTGCAGCCGCCCACAGCGGTCACATCCAAGCGGAACTGGCAAAGCAAGGCAGTCCAATCGGACCCTTTGACCTGATGATTGCCGGACATGCGCGTAGCAGAGGATTGGCAATTGTTACCAACAATACACGGGAATTTGAGCGGGTTGACGGTCTTCGACTCGAAGACTGGTGCTGATTCTATCATCAGAAATCATCCCCCGGCTCGCCCTGTGCAACCTCATCCCGTTCACGGCGTCGATGTCCCGGATTGATATTCACCTCTTCCCGGCGCTGCATCGCCTGCTGATGCCGCTTATCCTGCTCTGATTGCCAGGCTTCGTATTGCGCCATGTCCACCACTTCCCCCTCAGCACTGATACCCGGCGGTGAATCATGCTGTTCGGCGTCATCGGCTTTCTCGGGGCGCACCGACGCTAATTCGCGCTCACGCCCACCCCCGGCATTGCCCGAGGCCGCCGTCGTCTGTGTGGTCGATACCGTCGGCTTTTTGGCGGCAACCTCACCGGCTGTCGCGATGGGCGCTAGCGCCTGTTCAGCAACCGGTGGTGGTGCCTCGTCATCAACACCCCCATTGCCCACAAACAGCGCCGCAAGGTTGCCAACCTCTTTCTCACGCTGCGCCAGCGCACTTGTCAGCCGCTCATCGGCCTGACGGTCAATGGCCCGTTCGATATACGCCGGGGCAACCGGTTGGCTTTTTTCGTACTTCAGTGTCAGCTTCACCGCCGGATACGGCCCCGGCAAGGTGGCGTAACAGCACAAATCCGGCAACATCTGGATATCGCTGTAGCTCACCAGCTGCATGCGTTCCAAATCCTTGCCAACGGACACCCCGTCCCGGACCGAATCGGCACCGTAGGAATACTGCTCTGATGCCTTCCGGTACTCTTTTTCACCGACTTCCCCCGCCGCGAACTCTGCCCCCACCCGATCCGGTACGCTGAAAAGAAAACGGGTACGCAGTACCCCGAACAGGGTCGCCGCCGCCTTGACGCCATAAATATCTTCCAGCTGGGAATACGTCTGGAAGCCCAGCGCGAAACATCCGCCGAACTTGCGCGCCTCCGGCACGATGGACACCAGGTCGGGCAGCTTGTGCAGGGTGGGAATTTCGTCGGCGAAAATCCAGACGCGGCGATCTGGGTTTTCGCCCATCGACAACAGGCTATGCGAAGCCATTGACAGCCACATGGAGATCAGCGGTTTGAGCGCTTTATGACTGGCAGCGTCAGAGGTCAGAAACAGCCAGCCATTTTTCCCGCTGTCCTTCACTCTCCGCATCCAGTCACGAACAGTGAAAGGCACCCCCTGTTTCTCTATGCCCTGCAGGTAACGCAGCGCCTTGGCATAGTTGGTGAGCACCGAACGGATAGAGATGGCGGTTTTTTCGATTTTGCCATCAACCAGGTTGGCGGCCGGCGTGCCCTCCAGGTAAGCGCGCAGACGCGACAGGTCGATGGACAACAACGTGTTGAGCAACTTGGCATAACTGCGGGCGGGGTCATTACGCATCCGGTAGGCGGCTTCAACAAAGATGGTACGGGCTGATCCCTGCCAGAACGGATCGTCACCGTTGCCCATCGGAATCAGAATATCGGCGGCGTTCTCAAAATCCGGCAGCGTCAGGCACTCAGACCACAGGTCCCAGGCCACGCAGCGCGCATCCAGCGGGTTAAGGATCAGGTCATGCTGCGGATCGTAGTAGTCCTTGACGAAATCGCAGGACTTGTCGAACACAATGACCATATCGCCGCGTTTGCGCGCATAGTTCATCAGTTTGCGATACAGCCGCGATTTCCCCGTACCGACACTGCCCATGATGCAGAAATTTTTCACTTCACTATTTTTTATAAGCGGCAAGCCGTCGATACGAATATCCGAGGCCATGCCATTGCGCCGGAGCATTTTAGCCACCACCGCCGGGTTATCCGTCAGGGTACGCCCGCCGGTGACCTCGTCTTCACTCTGCTGGCGGCCCTGACGCCCCAATACCCAGACCGCCAAAATCCCGCCCACCACGCCGGCGGCGAACAGCGCCTCACGCCATACCAGTTGCCCGCAGTAGACCACGTAGCGGTCGACTAGCACCTGCTGCGTGGTATAAACGTAAGCGCCCCGTGGAGGACGTCTTGAATTATTGGTGGGTTTGTTGTATGGCCCGGTAAGAATATGTTCCACTACGATGCCTAGTGAACCCGCATCCTATAAGGGACGGCTGTCAGATCATGGATAATCCGGCGA
>NZ_JBLKSS010000060.1:0-8749 GCF_047607725.1 Sodalis sp. (in: enterobacteria)
GGCGTTCAACTACCTGATGAACCACTGGCGGGCGTTGTGCTACTACGCCGGCGATGGCTGGGCGGAGATCGACAATAATATCGCTGAAAACGCGCTGCGGGTAATAAGCCTGGGTCGCAAGAACTATCTGTTCTTCGGTTAGGATAGCGGCGGCGACCGGGCGGCGCTGATGTATACGCTAATCGGCAGTTGCAAACTGAACGGCGTGGAGCCGGAAGCGTATCTGCGCCATGTGCTRRYSATYMYMKCRANAWMATCNMAWSARCWMWWWCWRWGARMYCTTACYRTNSMWRCCTTACCATCCCTGATAATAACTGTCAATACGGCGATGGGCGTACGCTTACGTCTTTTTTGTTCATTTCGATGCATTAACCTCGCATAGGTTATTTTTAAATTTATTAATTGGCATATTAGCGGGTTATGCACACAAAGAGATTGCACAACATTGGTGATCCTTTATAGCGCAACTTCAGCACCGCGCTGGGGCGAGACTTGACGCTCATAAGCGGATTTATCCTGGCCGAAAGGAGAGCTGAGGCCCCTTGGTGCATCATTGACGCGGTCATAAAGGTTTAGCACAATCTTTTCCTATGTTAGAAAAAGAGGTTATAAGGGGAAGGGTTAAAATTGTGAACTAGACCCCTTGATTTATTACATTGATGAATTAATAGTTATTTCTGAATAATGCATTGGACGTCGGCAGGGTTTTGCGCTAATATTACCTTTATCCGATAATGGTAGACCGCAGCGCTATAACCCCGTAGGAAATGGGGGTCTTCCGCACCTTATTGATGCGAGGTTGGCAGCCCAGTGTCTTGATTATGTGCGACATATCCGGCCCTGATTAAATATGGCTTGCCATTGTTTACAGAGTATGTGATAACGCAATTGGGTAAAACGAGGTACAGTTCTGTATATGAGTGGCATTTTCAGTAAAGAAGTTTTGCGTGTAGACGATTTCGTTGCATACCGCTTCTCTGCCGATCCTTATCTTAGTGCCTCAAGCAGTAACGACTCCAGTTTGTCTCTGTATCGCCAAAAGGCGATTTAAACACTCCAAAGGAAATATGTAAGATGGCAAAGATCAAAGGTCAAGTGAAGTGGTTCAACGAGTCTAAAGGTTTTGGTTTCATCACTCCGGCCGATGGCAGCAAAGACGTGTTCGTTCACTTCTCCGCTATTCAGGGTAACGGTTTCAAAACTCTGGCCGAAGGCCAGAACGTCGAATTCGAAATCCAGGATGGCCAGAAAGGCCCTTCAGCAGTTAATGTAACTGCCCTGTAATCCAGGTTGCTGCGGCAACGGTTAGTCATTTGACTGACGGATAACATCTAAGTCCCCCTGCTGGCTTCGCGCCCGCGGGGGGATTTAACGTTGGGGCCGCAACGCCCCTATGCTGGCAAACTCATTTTCGCCTAGCGACCCTTTCCTGCCGCACCCATTAATGAGTCCCGCGGCCTTGATGTTTACCACTGTGCCGATGCCAAACTGTTGCTCCGCTGCTTTTCCACCGTCTCGACAGCCTCCCTGCGTGCTAACGCTTCCCCACTGTGCCGACGCTGTACCTTGAGCTGCGGGCCTTCGCTTGCGCCTCACGCCGCGACGCCATCTGGCAGAATGATAAGTCCGCTATGCTGGTTGCGCCCGCTGATGGTCGGATGGGTGGGATCCCGCTCCCGCTGCTTGCTGTTGCGGCGAAAACTGGTATAGCGCAGGCCTTGCTCTGGCGCCGGCGCCGGGTGACAGAGGGTGCAGTGGCCGAGGGCATCGACTGCGCTAAACCCCAGCGTCAATAGCTGTTGCCGGGCGATGGCCGCCAGGTCCAGATGGCGTGGGCGCGGGGCAATGAGCGCTGTGGGTAGCGGCAACCGCTGCGTGAACTTCTCTACCAGCGTCTGGCTGACTTCATAGCAGCACGGCCCGGCCGCTGGCCCTATCGCCGTGACCCAGCGCGAGGGGGAGTCGCCCGCGGCGTTGAGCGTGGCGGCGAACTGCCCGAGTATTCCCGCCAACAGACCACGCCAACCCGCGTGTACCACGCCGATACGCCGGCCGTCGCGGCGGCAGAACAGCACGGGCAGGCAATCGGCGGTCAGTACCGTCAATAGTATGCCGGGGACGTCGGTAATGACGCCATCAAGCTCGCCAAGGGCTTCGCCCGGCCGGCGCACCCAGCCAATATCGGTGCCATGAACCTGCTTCTTGTCCGGTAACGTCGTTTGCCAGGCTTGAAGTACCTCTGGCATCAGCGACGCCTTGTCGCCAAAACCGTGCGCCACCCCGTGTATCGGTGACAACAGGGATGAATAAGCTGTCATCGTCGGTATGTAGAATCGGTGGGTGAAGCGCCCAGTGTAGCGTGTTTTCTACCGCCAGAGGGGCTATTTTGCGCTACACTGCGCCATAAATGTTTTCCGACCGGAATCGCCATGTCTTGTTTCCAATGTCCGCTTTGCCATCTTCCGCTCGTCCGGCACGATAAGCACTATCGTTGCGCCGGGCAGCACTGCTTCGACCGCGCCAAAGAGGGCTATGTCAATTTTCTGCCGGTACAGTTCAAGCGCAGCAAGGACCCTGGCGACGCGCCATTGATGATGGCGGCGCGCCGCGCCTTTCTCGACGCCGGCCATTATCAGCCGCTGTGCGCTAGCGTGATGGCGTCCATCGCCGCGCTCACGCCGCATCCTGGCCTACGCTGGCTGGATATCGGCTGCGGCGAAGGCTATTACACCGCCGCGCTGGCGGACCTGCTCAAGCGCCAGAGGCCAGAGGCGGAGGTGTACGGGATGGATATCGCGAAAAATGCGGTGCGCAGCGCCGCTAAACGCTACGCCCAGGTTCGCTTTTGCGTCGCGTCCAGCCAGCGCCTGCCTTTTGCCGATGCGTCACTGGACGGCATCATGCGCATTTATGCGCCGAGCAATCCCGCCGAGCTGCGGCGCACGCTGCGCCCGGGGGGCGTGCTGCTGACGGTGACGCCCGGCCCGCGCCATCTCTATCAGCTCAAAGCGCTCATTTATCGCGACGTGCAGCTGCACGGGCCAAAGGAAGAAACCGTCGCGGGTTTTGCCCCGCTTGGGGAAAGCGTGCTGCGCTATCCGCTGCGGCTGACCGGCGCGGAAGGCGTGGCGCTGTTGCGCATGACGCCTTTCGCCTGGCGCGCCACCCCTGAGGTGCTCGAACGGCTGGCGGTGACGACGCAGTTTGACCTCGAAACGGATTTTATCGTGCGCCTGTGGCGGCGTGTCTGAAGCCTGAGCGGCGCGGGCGGGGCGGGGAGTATCCCGCTCGATTGGCGCGGGCAGGGGGGATGACCCTGCTTTATTGGCGTGGGCAGAGCCGGGATTACCCAGGCAAATTGGCGAGCATGGCCTCGCCGATATGGCTATAGAGGATGTTGCAGCCGATGCCAATAAGGATGAGACCGCCAATGATTTCCGCTTTATTGCCCAGACAAGGCCCCACAAAGCGCCCCTGCAGCATACCGAGGGTCGACATTAGCAAAGTGGCAAGACCGATTAGCAGCGCGGTGTGAACAATATTGACCTTTAGCATCGCCAGACCTACGCCGATGGCCAGCGCATCAAGACTGGTGGCGATGGCGGTGGCGATCAGCACGCCCAAGCTGTGCTTACCGACCATGGCCGTCTGCACCGGCTGCGCTTTCCAGCCCGTCAGCACCATCCGGCCGCCCAAAAACGCCAGCAGGACAAACGCCACCCAGTGGTCCCAGCGCATAATATACTGGCTGGCCAGCAGACCAAGCCCCCAGCCGATAAGCGAGGTAATGGCTTCTATTACCCCGAAAATCAGTCCGGTGCGCAGCGCTTCTCACAGCGCGGGCTTGTGCAGCGTGGCACCTTTGCCGACGGAGGCCGCAAAGGCGTCCATCGACATGCCAAAGGCAAGAATAAGTGTGGCGTGCAGATTCCGACGTATCCGATCATCTGTTCCGGCGACATCCGATCAGTTATTCCGATATTTTCCGATCACCCATTCCAGTGATATTCAATCACGTGTTCGCTCATCTTCTGACTCGGTTTTAGTCTATTTTTCCTGTGCTGGCTACTCCTTGCTCTTTGCGTAGTGATTCGCCTTTAAGTTCCAGTTGATAGCTGGAGTGTACTAGCCTATCGAGTAACGCGTCAGTTGTCGTGGGGTTTTCTATCAGTCCATATCATTTTTTTACCGGCAGTTGACTGATCAGGATGCTGCTACTTTTGTCGTAACGATCTTCCATCACCTCCAACAGCATCGTTGCCTGCATCGGACTCATTGATTCCAGGCCCAAGTCGTCTAAGAGCAGTAACTCTATTTTTTCTAACTGCTTAAGTTAAGCTCTTTTAGGTAGGTTCCGTCTAGCTGGCACTGGTGAAGATGGGTCAGCAACCGACCCACACGCCAGTAACGCACGCTATATTGCTGCCAGCATGCCTGCTCTCCAAGCGCACAACTGAGCCAGGTTTTGCCCATCTTCACCAGTGCCAGCTAGACGGAACCTACCTAAAACAGCTTAAGCAGTTAGAAAAAATAGAGTTACTGCTCTTGGACGACTTGGGCCTGGAATCAATGAGTCCGATGCAGGCAACGATGCTGTTGGAGGTGATGGAAGATCGTTACGACAAAAGCAGCAGTATCCTGATCAGTCAACTGCCGGTAAAAAATGGTATGGACTGATAGAAAACCCCACGACAGCTGACGCGTTACTCGATCGGCTAGTACACCCCACTATCGACTGGAACTTAAAGGCGAATCACTACGCAAAGAGCAAGGAGTAGCCAGCACAGGAAAAATAGACTAAAACCGAGCCAGAAGATGAGCGAACACGTGATCGAATATCACTGGAGTGGGTGATCGGAAAATATCGGAATAACTGATCGGATGTCGCCGGAACAGATGATCGGATACGTCGGAATCTGCACGCCCGCCTTTTTCTTTTAATGCACACGGCAAATGACAGGGTCGCGCTCATGCCTGCTGGAAGCGCGTCGATAATATCCTTAGCGCTCGGCTCGCGGCTGGTTCCCTCTATTTTTTCGTAAAAAGACGATGGAATTACCCCGGCGCGTTTGTTTCAGTTCAGCGCGGATAATCCTATAAACTCCCTAGCGCCAGACATCCTGCCGCCAGTGAATAACTTGACGACCCCCTTCGCTAAACTTGTTGCAATTTACAGGCATTTAGCAGCCACCCTCTACGCTGCATGCCGGCGTACAACGGTCCTGACAACGCTCAGGCGGCGTGCGTGCATTATCAAGAATGGACCTGATATGCGCCAGCGACTGCGGATTTACAATGGGTATCGACCAAAGTAAAAAAGAGGAATAATGGCGGCAATTCACCTAAAGAAAACCTCATCTCCCGCGGCAGACTTTGTTGCCGGGTAATGAAATAATATTGAAAATCAAGCGGAAAAATCTAACTACATCGGAATACCTTATACTCCGCATCCAATATTCATACACGCACTTATTATGTAACTTTATAATAACACACGTCATCATAAATCATTATAGTGGCAAGGGATGTTCCTGGAGGCGTTTTTTTATATTGCACTTAATTAATGGCTACTATATTTTCCTTTCAATTAAATATATAAGGAACTGCCATGAACCCTACTAATACTTTCGATAAAACGAGACTTCCACCCATTCTGCCTAGTTTTGTGCAAAGCACTTATCATGATACATCAACCGCTTCAATGTCCTCCAATATACAAGAGGTGGTTAATACCGTTCCCACTTTCGTATCATTGAAAGATTTCCAGCAGAATATTTCTCATATTACGTTAAACGATATTAATGCTGTGATAATAGGCGGCGTCACCTATTCTCTTATGGGGGAAGGGGATGAAAAATTTTTTTCCGCTGGCCCCGATATGCATCTCAGTGAAGCCTTTCCCGGTGAGCAGATTAATGATGTCATTCGCACACTAAATGACTTGTTACATCAGAAACGGTTCACCACGGACAATGCCGCGCTACCACCGGCTACAGTCGACCAGAACTCACCCTCGCCAAGTTCGACCTCAGAGGTGCCTGATAAGGAATTTTCTTTGATTACCGTCTCCGCTGAGAAAGATAACATCCTCGACTCGGCAGAATATCGGACGCTTATTGTCACGGAAGGCCGCCACCCACCAACCTATTCTCCCGCAGAGGGTCAACGGGAAGCCTATAAAAACAAATTGAGTGACTATTTGCGCGGGCCTCTTCTGAAAGAAGTGAACCACCACGGCGCTAGCCCCTTGTGGCTGCGGCCGTTAGCCTGGGTATGCGATTTGTTTGGGTTTCACGGCGTAGGGCAAACCAATTGCCTCTCCTGTGCCACAGCGGTGGCAGACACGCTGAAAGAAGGCCAACTCCATTGCGCTGACCCCACCCTGCGCGGGGGCAGCCCCAGTCAATTTTCAACCCTCAAAAATGCCGTGGGTGGGATGTTTGATTCCATTGCGGCGATGTTGGACAGAGCTAATGCTCAACCGCGGTGCAATGCGGTGCTTTGCGTAAAGCGTCCCCGCAGCTTGTGGAGCAGGTTATTCTCTCCCACCGATGGTCACGCCTGTAATGTAGTAAAAGTCGACCAGACGCTTTTTCTCGTTGATGCGCAAAAGAGACGTTGCCGGACACTTTCAACAACGGACGATCGCGCCATCCAGCTCCGGCAAATAACGCATTTTCTTGGACCTATCGCCTCTGGTCCGGGTTGCCTACAATGGTTTGATGTCGGATTCTAAACGTTTCCCGGCGCCTCTGCGCGGTGGTCGGTTGGTCTGCACGCTGTACAACACATTTCACTTGTCTATGGGCATATGACTTTTAGTGCAGCCGACAAGTCTTTTGAGCAGTATGATTATTTCAACAGCACGTCATATTGCGGGTTGAACTCATCAAAAATGGGCAGCGCCGCCCCCCTAGCGCGGCGGTATCGCTGCCGGTCATCTCGATACGCACCCTGTGAGCATAGCTATATTTACTGCGCACCGAGCGCAACAGGGGAGATAACCGCGTAACGATCTTTTCCAGCAGCGGCTGGGGCATCAAACCGCCGATGATGACCGCTTCGGGATCGAATACGCATTCAAGAATATTGATTGCCTGGCGCGCCGCCGGCACCTGCAGCAAATCTTCCGGCAGCGCGGTAAGCGGGTCCAGCCCGCAGGCTTCCCAGGCCGTCTGTAATGCCAGGTAACGCTCCAGACAGCCACGGTTGCCGCAATAGCATTGCCGCCCGCCCGGCCGTACCACCATATGCCCCACTTCACCAGCGTTTTGAGCATGGCCACCGTAGACATGACCGTCGGTAAAAATCCCGGCCCCAAGACCGGTGCCCAGATAGAGATAGATAAACGAATCCAGCCGTTCCGCCACGCCGTGAAAGCGCTCACCAATAGCGGCTACCGTGGCATCGTTCTCCAGGGTCACCGGCCAGCCGGTCGCGGCGGATAGTCGCCCGACGACATCCACATGTTCCCAGCCATGCAGCGTGGTTGGTCCTTCAGAAGAAAGCCCCTCAACGCCAAACGGGCCGGGCATCACGATCCCAATACCGAGCATCTTGCGCCAATCAAGCGCCGTCTGCTGCTTTATGTCCAGCAGCTGTTGGGTAATCATTGCGAGTGTAGCGCCAGGATGGGGTTTTTGCATAAGGGTAAAGCGTCTTGTGCGCCCCGTGCCAGAAAGGTCGACCAGCACGATCAACAAACTTTGATGGTCGAGATGAATGCCGATAGAGTAAGCGCTGTCTGGATTCAACGTAACCGGAATCGCCGGCTGCCCGCGCGCGCCATCGCGCCGGGGCAAATGCGCGGATAGGCTCCCCGCCTGCTGCAGCTCGCCGACGATATTGGAAACCGTTTGCGGCGTTAGCGCCGTCAAACGCGCCAGCTCCGCCCGAGTTAATTCGCAGTTCAGGCGAATAGCCTCAATAACGACTCGCCGATTGTGAGCCTTGGCGTGTTCGAGATTCGTACCCGAGGTTCTCATAGTCCTTTTCCACCCATCATCCTGATAGCAGTATGCGGGAGAAAAAAAAGTTCAATCAAATTGATTTATCAAACAAACAAAAGCTGTTCAATTCGGTTATCGCACCCCATTTTATAAGCCTAATAGACTAATAATAAAGAAGATCATCAGGAGTCAATTAAAACAATAGAATTGATTTAATTATGTCGATCCCGCACCTCTTAACCGATTGCGCTGGTGGGTCTGGTTGACTCCGTGGGTTAAAAAACCAAGTGAGCTGATCGACCAGAAGAATTAATTCATCTGGTGATCTGATGAATCCTGTGAGCGATTGATCAGATGATCTGATTAACCAAGTAAGCCCGTGAATAAGAGGCAAGAAAAAGCCCTCTGTGCTGGCAGAGGGCTCCTTAATATTGCCTGCCATCCCGGCCTTGACGTAAGCGTATGCCCAGCGCCGTCTGTTAATTCCCCATCAAGTTATTGAAGATGATGTCCATTATTTTTTTAATGGGCTCAATTCATGAAACAAACCCCACCAAAACCCTCAAGACGTCGTCCCAATTTCCCGCTGGACTTTAACATTAAGCTGGTTGAGCAGGCGCTCCAGCACGGCGTATCCATTGCCAAGCTGGCACGGGATAACGGTAWSMRYNNNGTGGAGGACGTCTTGAATTATTGGTGGGTTTGTTGTATGAGACAGTAAACCTACGTTACACGCTTATGCTCATTGCATTTTCACATTGTATTGATTTTAATAACTTTTATTTCCATCCCGGTTTGAG
>NZ_JBLKSS010000061.1:0-8219 GCF_047607725.1 Sodalis sp. (in: enterobacteria)
AGCTGACGCGTTACTCGATCGGCTAGTACACCCCAGCTATCGACTGGAACTTAAAGGCGAATCACTACGCAAAGAGCAAGGAGTAGCCAGCACAGGAAAAATAGACTAAAACTGAGTCAGAAGATGAGCGAACACGTGATCGGATTTCGCCGGAACAGATGATCGGATACGTCGGAATCTGCACACGGTGGCGGGGGATTGTGGATTCGGTATGAACGTACGCACAAGCGGCAATTTCACCCGTGTATCGCTTTACTGAGGCGTTTGCGCACAGCGCGGCACGCCCTCGGCATAACAACGATAATGCAAGGCCCTGCCTCTGACTCTGACCACACACCCTTATCAATAATAAACCGTGCCTGCACCGCGGGGACGAAACGCTATTGGAGTTTGCTATGCCCATCGCATTGCTGGCGCTGAGCGCCTTTGCTATCTGCACCACCGAATTTGTCATCATGGGATTATTGCCGGAGGTCGCAGGGGATCTCGCGGTCAGTTTGCCGGACGCCGGCTGGCTCATTAGCGGCTATGCGCTGGGCGTGGCTATCGGCGCGCCGATTATGGCGATATTGACCGCGAGTTTGCCGCGCAAAACCTGTCTGGCGCTGCTGATGATAGCGCGGGTGGTGACGGCTCTTTGCCACGGCGCGTTTTTCGGTATCGGTGCGGTGGTGGCCGCCGGATTGGTGCCCCCCAACCGCGGCGCCTCGGCGGTGGCGCTGATGTTTACCGGTCTGACGCACGCCAACGTGCTCGGCGTCCCCGCCGGGACCTGGTTGGGGCAGCTGTTCGGCTGGCGCGCGACGTTCTGGTGCGTCTCCTTGCTGGGCGCTGCTGGCGCTCCTGGTCAGTCTGCCGGCACAGCGCAACGCCGCGCCGGCCAATCTGGCGCGGGAAATGTCCGCCTTGCGTAACGGGCGGCTGCTGCTATCGCTATTGATGACGGTATTTTTCGCCGCGGCCATGTTTACCTTATTCAGTTATATCGCACCGCTGCTGTTGCAGGTGACGCACATCAGCGATCGGGGCGTGAGCTGGACGCTGTTTTTGATTGGCGCCGGCTTAACGGTGGGCAATTTGTTGGGGGGACGGCTCGCCGATTGGCGGGTGTCGGTGGCGCTTATCCTGAGTTTCGCGCTGATAGCGCTGTTTTCGGTGCTGTTCCGCTGGACCAGCGGCACCCTGTGGCCGACGGAAATTACGCTGTTTTTCTGGGCAATGGCGACATTCTGTACCGTGCCGGCGCTGCAATTCAATGTCGTGGCGCACGGCAATGATGCGCCGAATCTGGTGTCGACGCTGAATATTTCTGCGTTCAACATCGGCAACGCTCTCGGGGCATGGGTGGGTGGCCAGGTCATTGATGCCGGCCTGGGGCTGACCATGGTGCCGCTGGCCGCCGGCGGGTTAGCGCTGGGAGGATTACTTATCTGCCTGGTGACCTTTTCCCGCCTGCCGCGCCAGCGTAGCGTCCGCGGTCAGCGCGTCTGCATCACGCGGGCAAGTCGACCGGGCACCTCGGCGGCGAAACGCTGCAGGAAGCCGCTGATTTCATTCACCAGCGCGGAGGCCGGCCGGTGTAGCGGACGGATCAGGCTCACGGTGAAGGGGACCGCGATACTGAAGGGACGGATGAGCACGCCGCTGGCCGCATAATCCAGCGCCGTTAGCGGATTGACGATCGAAAGCCCGACCCCGGCGCGCACCATGGCGCAAACCGAAGCGGCGCTATGGGTCTCCACTACCCCTTGTCGTTCCACGCCCGCCTGCTGAAAATGCCTATCCAGCCAGTGCCGGTAGCTGTCGGTCGCGGAAAGGCTAATGTACGGCAGGGCACGGAAATCCTCCGGCGTTAATAGGGATTTGGCGCCGAGCGGATGGCCGGGCGGCAGCACGCAAACTTCATTAAGGGTCATTAGGGTTTCGCGGCGAGTGCCCGCGGGCGCCGTCGGGTTTTCCGTCAGGCCCAAATCAAATCGCTGGGCGGAAAGCCACTCCTCCAGCAGCGGCGACTCCTGAGGGATAATATTCAGGCTGATTTCCGGGTGTGTGGCGAAGAAAGCGCGGCACACTTCCGGCAGTAGCGACTGGGAAAACACCGGCAGGCACGCGACAGATAGTTGCGCCTGGCGGTATTCCCGAATAGCGCGCGCCGCGCCGAGGATCCGGTCCATGCCGTAGTACCAGCGCTGTACTTCCTCGAATAGCCACAACCCTTCATGGGTCGGCTTCAGGCGGCCCTTAATTCTCTCAAACAGCGTCAGCTGCAACAGCTGTTCCAGCCGCGCCAGCTCACGGCTCACGGTAGGCTGGGACGTGTGGAGCAGTCCCGCCGCCTCGGTCAGATTCCCCGTGGTCATGACCGCGTGAAAAATATCGATCTGCCGTGAGCTTACCGCCGCCATCTTCCGCCTCATCTTAAAATCAATATCATAAATGAATAGATAGAGATAAAAAAGATATTTTATTAATAGGCGCCGATGCATTACAAAGAAGAGTTCACGCCGGCGCTGCCGGGACCGACCCATCGCCTACGAGGACCACCATGCCGCACGATATTTACACCACGGAACGCGCCCTGAACGCCGTTAATTTATTGCCGTTGCATCAGCAGTATGGCGGCCCGGTCTGGGTGTATGAAGCGGAAACCATCAGCGTGCGCATTGCGCAACTACGCCGTTTCGATACCGTCCGTTTCGCCCAGAAAGCCTGCTCCAATATCCATCTGCTGCGCCTGATGCGCAGCCAAGGCGTCAAGGTGGACTCGGTGTCGCTCGGGGAGATTGAACGCGCGCTACTGGCCGGTTTTCCGCCGGGCACCGCCAGCCATGACATTGTTTTTACCGCCGATTTGCTGGATGAACCAACGCTGGCGCGGGTCGTTGAGCTCGGCATCCCGGTCAACGCCGGCTCGGCGGATATGCTGGCGCAGCTTGGCGCCCGCTCGCCGGGGCACGGCGTCTGGCTGCGGGTCAATCCCGGTTTTGGCCATGGCCACAGCCAAAAAACCAATACCGGCGGGGAAAACAGCAAACACGGTATTTGGCATGAAGATTTGCCGCAGGCCGGGGCGCTTATCCGTCGCTACGGCCTGCGGCTTATCGGCATACATATGCACATCGGTTCGGGCGTGGATTACGCCCATCTCGCGCAGGTCTGCGACGCCATGGTGCAGCAGGTCATCGCCAGCGGACTGGATCTCGCGGCCATTTCCGCGGGCGGCGGGTTATCGGTACCCTATCGTTCGGGCGAAGAGGCGATTGATACCGATCACTACTTTAGCCTGTGGGATGCCGCCCGCCGGCGGATTAGCGCGCATCTTGGGCATCCGGTGACGCTTGAAATTGAACCTGGCCGTTTTTTGGTGGCGGAAGCGGGCGTGCTGGTGGCGCAGGTCAGGGCGGTCAAAGATATGGGCAGCCGCCACTTCGTGCTGGTGGACGCCGGGTTTAACGATTTAATGCGCCCGGCGATGTACGGCAGCTATCACGCTATCTCGCTGCTGCCGGCGGACGGTCGCGATCGCGGCGCGCAATCGCTGCGCGATACCGTGGTGGGGGGACCGCTTTGTGAGTCCGGCGATGTCTTTACCCAAACCGCCGGCGGCGGCGTCACATCGCGCCGTTTGCCGCCGGCCCAGGTGGGGGACTATCTGGTCTTTCACGATACCGGCGCCTATGGCGCGACCATGTCCTCGAACTACAACAGCCGCCCACTACTGCCAGAGGTCTTGTTTGAACGGGGCCAGACACGGCAAATTCGCCGCCGACAGCCGCTGCAAGCGCTATTTGACCTGGAAATATCATTGACCTGAAAGAGGCGCTGGGGGTCAGCTTCCTCCCCGCTGCGTGCGGCGGGTATCACCGGCGCGATGAAGCTGGCAATGCCGTCCAAGCGTTGCGGGGGTGCTCAGGTAAGGCGATACTCACCGGTGCGCTGCCACTGCCAAACACAAGGGGGCTGCTAGACGATGCTCATGGCGAAAGATTTAGCTCCAGCGCAATGTCATCGCCCTCGAGCCCGATGAAGCGAATTTGCCGCCAGTCGCGAATGTGGCCACGAATGCGGGTGCCGGGCTGCGGCGCACCGCCAACCTGGATGACGCTGCAGCCTGCCGCCAGCGCGCTGTGGATGTCGGCGGGCGCATCTTCAAACACCAGGCAGTCGCTGGCCGCAATGCCGAGTAATTTCGCGCCCAGCCAATAGGGATCCGCATCGGGTTTACCGCGGGTCACCTCATTGGCGCCCACCATCAGCGCGGGCAACGGCAGTCGGCAGCATGTCATCCTTGCCTAGCTACCCGCTGGCTGGCGGGAGTCACCACGGCCCAGGGGACATCGCCGAGCGAACTGAGGAAGCGGCCGGCGCCCGGGATTTCCCGCGCTTTGCCGCTAAATTCAATCTCCAGACCGTCAAGCACCGCGGCCTGTTCTTCCAACGGTAAATGGGGGGCGACCCGATGGATGACATCACGCGAACGAACCCCATGACAAATGCTCAGTACCTGCTGGGGCGCAATATGATTGATACGACACCAGTGACGCCAGATAAATTCAACCTGATGCGTGGAGTGGACTAATGTTCCGTCTATGTCAAACAGCAAAGCTTTAGATTTAATTAATTTCATTATCATTCTTTAATTATCTCATCGCTGGTTGGGAAGGGTGATAGCCAAACTATGACTTCCGCTGGTTTTTTCCCGGCGGAAGACCTGTATGGCCTGAATCGGTAGTAAGCGCCCCGTGGAGGACGTCTTGAATTATTGGTGGGTTTGTTGTATGGCCCGGTAAGAATATGTTCCACTACGATGCCTAGTGAACCCGCATCCTATAAGGGACGGCTGTCAGTGTGGGGACTTACCTAAAGTGATCCAATAGGTATAAACGGGAATATCCGGGAATTCGCGGGATCTGGTGGGATAAAGACTAACTAAATCAGGGATTAATTCTTGACTTGGCGTAAATTTAATCAATTTGGAAGCAGAACTGCAAAGTGATCCACTTGATAGCTAGAAGATAAAATTAAGCAAACAAATTGATCCATGTAAAATCGTCTCAAGCGATCTTCAAAAGACATTCAAACTATCTTTAACGTAAATTCTTTTTCTGTTCCTTTTGATGGTTCTCGTACTATTTTCTTTTGTTACGTTCGTTCTGCTAGCCAATGGATGGTATCAGCCAGCTTCTTTTTTATACTGAGTAACAGTCTGATTTATCGCATCTGGATTATCCCCCTCATCAATTTCATACCTTTGCAAAATCTCTCTGCGTTGTTCCGCAGTCAGCTTATCTAGTATCTTGGCTGTATTAATCGAAGACTGAGATAACTGATCGCCAGAAGACGCTGATTGATTTGAGCGAAAAATTTCTCTGCTCTCTGCTGTGTTTTCGTTCTTCAACGCGATGCTTGGCATTAAAGCATACAAACCTCCTTTCTTAAATATATCAATAACTTGTGTTTTTTCTTCTTTGTTCATTAGATGAAATATGCTAGTCCAGATTAATTCAAATTCATGCTGCTCTGATCTATTAGATTCTTTTAATTCATTATGTAACGAAAGGGAATTCAAAACATTCTCACGGGTTGGTGTGGGTATACTATATACGTTGTACTCATATGATACGCCCTTGACCCCTTTAATCTGCCTAAACTCCCATTCTTCAGTTTTAGCTTTCCTAGAGACACTATTAGGAGAGCTGGGTAATCCTCCAAGACCAGCTAATTCCTTGGCTGTAAACCACGCTTTTTCTGTCATGAAAGCCCTCATTTTTAATGACATTGATGTATTTAAAAATAAAACAATAAAAATCAAGTGTTTATGTCAAATTTTTAGTATTTTTAAATACAGTTATTGAATTCACAAGGTATTCACTGTAGAGTTCACTGCGTAACCTCAAGGCTAACTACTGAGGTAGCACGTAAGGTAATTCTTTAGGATCTCATTTTATGAATAGAAAGAAAAGATGCATCGATTGGCATAGAGCTGACATTGTTGCGGAACTAAAAAAAAGGAATACATCACTAGCAGCTTTAGGCCGTGCTAACGGCCTCTCATCGTTTACGCTAAAAAATGCGCTAGATAAGCCATATAAAAATGCAGAAATAATAATTTAAGATGCAATTTGTTTGACGCCTGAAGACATCTGGCCTTCTCGTTATCAGAAGAGGGCGTGATGGTTAAAAAATATGATTGGTTTTCTGCTAAGAATTTAGTTGGTCTCCAAGGGATGCCAAGCTCTCCCAGTGCCATTTCAAGAAAGGCAAAAAATGAAGGATGGGAATGCAGAAAAATAAAAGGAATCAGAGGGGGGTCGCGTATGAATACTCAATAAATTCATTGCCTTTAGAAACGAAGTTACAAATATTAATGCAAGTAAATAAAGTAGAAACCTCTCAGGGTCTGATCACCTTGCCTGAGAAAAAGCAGGTCAACCCCGAGCGCGCTTTCTTATGGCGTTGCTGGGAAAGTGCGACTACCGCCCAGCGGGACCAGGCAGGCGAACGGGTCAAGGCCGTATTGCTGATGCATGAGCTGGTACAAAGCGGGTTGCGCGTCAGGGCCGCCGCACAGGCAGCAGGGCATTCGCTGGAGATTTCCGCCAACACGCTACGCCGCTGGTACGGCAAGGTGAAAAAACATGCGCGCCCAGACTGGGGGCCTGCCTTGCTGGATAACCGCCTGCTTGAGCGTAAAAGCGCGATCAGGGCTGATTTTCATGATGACGCCTGGGAATTTATCAAAGGGGATTATCTTCGCCTGGAAAAACCGGCTCTGACCAAGTGCTACGAAAGACTTTGCCTCGCTGCCGCACAACATGGCTGGCCGATACCCTCGCTAGATACGGTGCGTCGTCGTATTGAAGATATTCCGGTTGAGGTGCGGGTGATGTCCCGTGAAGGGGAACATGCACTGATGCGGCTTCATCCGTCCCAGCAGCGATCAGTGGCACAACTTAATGCCCTGCAATGGATCAACGGGGATGGCTATCAGCATAACGTGTTCGTTAAATGGTTTAACGGCGATATTGTCCGGCCTAAAACCTGGTTCTGGCAGGATATCCGCACCCGCCGGATTGTTGGCTGGCGTACCGACCTGACCGAAAACACTGACGCTATCCGCCTGTCGTTTATGGATGTGATCAAGACGTATGGCATTCCCGAAGATTTCCACATCACCATCGACAACACGCGTGCTGCGGCCAACAAATGGCTGACCGGGGGCGTTAAAAATCGCTACCGCTTCAAGGTACGTGAAGATGATCCGAAAGGGCTGTTTGCCATCATCGGTGCGACCGTTCACTGGACCTCTGTTATCGCCGGGAAAGGCTGGGGCCAGGCTAAACCCATTGAGCGCGCCTTTGGGGTTGGCGGGCTTGAGGAATATATCGATAAACACCCCGCGCTCTCCGGTGCCTACACCGGCCCGGATCCGATGCATAAACCGGAAAATTACGCCAGCCGGGCGGTGGATGCCGCGCTGTTTTTATCCACCGTCGCGGAAGGGGTGGCCATGTTTAACGCAAAAGTGGGCCGACAGACCGAAATTTGCGCCGGGCAATATTCCTTCGATCAGGTCTTTGCGCGTGATTTCCCGCAGACGCTGGTACGCAAGCCGACCGCAGAGCAGTTACGCCTGTTCCTGCTGCCTGCCGAAGCGGTGTCAGTGAATCACAAGGGCGAATTTACCCTCAATGCCGGCGGCGCAGTGCTGAATGCGAAGAACGTTTATCACCATGCCGCATTAATGGGCATTTCTCCGCGCAAGGTGGTGGTGCGCTTTGATCCTCAGCACCTGCATAGTGAAGTGTTCTGTTACACCCTGGAGGGACAGTTTATCTGTGCTGCGCCCTGTATTCAGGCCAGTGCATTCGGCGATACCCAGGCAGCCCGTGAGCATGCCCGGCAGCGTAATCAGCTTAAAAAGGCCACCAAAGCCGTTATCAAAACCACTAAACGCATGGATGCACTGGAAGTCTCCGAGCTGCTGCCGAGGATGGCCGAACCTACGCCCCCTGAATCACGGGTCGTTGAGATATTCCGGGTAGCGGGCAATACCGTACTGAAAGAAGAGATTGAGGAAGTCGACGATCTGGATACCGAAGGGGCTTTGCGGCGTGGGCTGGCTCTACTTGAAGCCCAGCAGGATGCAGATCCGCTGTTGTAAAAAAGCCATTCGGGAGCAACCGAATGGCTTATCGGAACACAAGAACGCTTTTCAT
>NZ_JBLKSS010000062.1:0-7816 GCF_047607725.1 Sodalis sp. (in: enterobacteria)
TGGAGCCGGAAGCGTATCTGCGCCATGTGCTGGCGATTATCGCGGATCATCCCATCAACAAAATCAAAGAGCTCCTGCCGTGGAACCTCACCATCCCTGCTGAATAACTGTCAATACGGCGCTGGGCGTACGCTTACGTTCCCGCGGCGTGATGCCGTGACGCTGCAACGCATGATGATACCCCTCCAGACGCAGCCGGCACGCCGGCAACTGCGCCGGACCGCTGATACAGCCGATGCGGCGATGGCACAGTCGATAGAGATAATTCACTGCGCGCCAGGCCGCGGTCAAATTATCAGTATGCACCGTCGGCAGCGCCAGCGCCGGCACATATTCATTCACCATAACCATTGGCGGCAGGGTGGAGCGCGTATCGCCATCGATGCGCAACGGCACATCGGCGCCGAGCAGCAACATACCATCAATCGTCCTGCCGTAGATCACGTCGCTGAGGCTTTTTTTCTGCGACGGCGCAGGGCGATACGGCGGCGGCAGCAGCCAATAACCTTGCGCGACGGCGGTTTTCTGGATGCCGCGCAGAACCTCGCTGAGATGCGGGTCGCCGCTATCGGGCACCAATGCCAGAAGCGTAGCGCTCTCGTCACGTTTTATCAGGCGGCCGGGCGAGAGCGGCGCATAACCGATGCTGCACGCTGCCCGCGCTGCAGCGTTGCCGGCGACACCTTTTCCGGACGCATCAGCGCCCGTGAGACGGTCGCGGTGGAAACGCCCGCCTGCAGCGCCACATCTCGCATTGTCGCGGCGCAGGTACTGCTCCTTTTCTGTTCCACGCATTACTCCTGGGGGCACCGTGGCCCTATTCATGCTCAACGGCCCTCCCTTTGTATCAGATCCCACGTCGGCGAGCAGAGGTCAATTTCACGCTGATTTTTATCTTTAGGCTATTGCCGAAGTGCGATCGCAAAACCCGCGGCGTCAGCTGTCGAGGGGATCCACATCCAGCGACCATTTGACCTTGCGCGCCTGGGACAGGGTACCTATTAGCGGTAAACTGGCGGCGATCAGGCGTTGCAGTTGCGGACGCGAGGGGTGCGACAAGAGCAACTGCCAGCGAAAACGTCCGCCGCGCTTGGGCGCCAGCGCGGGGATCGGCCCCATGAGCCACAGGGCGTTATCCCGCAGCGGGCTGGCGTCCAGCAGCTGGCGTAATTGATCAAGGAACAGCTCCGCCTGGCGGTTATCGTGATCATCCGCGCGAAACAGGATATGGCTGGTAAAGGGAGGCAGGCCCACCTGGCGGCGTTCCTCTAGCGTTTGATTGGCGAAGTCCATATAACCGCGATGCAGTAACGTTTGCAGCAGGGGATGTTCGGGATGGTGGGTTTGCAGTAAAACCTCCCCTTGTTTGCCGGCGCGGCCGGCGCGGCCGGCAACCTGGGTATAAAGCTGGGCGAAACGTTCGGCGGCGCGGAAATCGCCGGAGAACAGCGCGCCGTCCACGTCCAGCAGCGATACCAGCGTAACATCCGGAAAATGGTGGCCTTTGGCCAGCATTTGGGTGCCGATTAAAATGCGCGCGCCGCCGCGCTGCACCTGGGCGAGATAGTCCTCAAGCGCGCCTTTGCGCGCCGTGGTGTCGCGATCGATACGCGTCACCGGCACGTCTGGAAACAGCGGCGTCAGCGCCGCCTCCAGTTGTTCAGTGCCTAACCCGACCGCGACCAACTGGGTTGAGCCACACTGTGGGCATTGATGCGGCAGCGGGTGTTGGCTGTCGCAGTGGTGGCAGCGCAATTGGCGCTGATGCTGATGTAGCGTGTAGTAGTGATCGCAGCGTTGGCATTCGGCTATCCAGCCGCACTCATGGCACAGCAGCGCCGGCGCGAAGCCGCGCCGGTTAAGAAACAGCATGACCTGATTGCCGGCCTGCAGATGAGCGCGCATTTTATCCAGCAGCGGCGTTGAGAGGCCATGGGTCAGCGGCAGCACCTTCATGTCCAGCAAGTGCTGGCCGGCCGGCCGGGCGCTGCCGGCACGCTTGGCCAAGGTGAGCTGGCGGTATTTTTTCTGCTGCACATTATATAGGGTTTCAAGGGACGGCGTGGCGGTGCCGAGGACTATCGGTATATTTTCTTCCCGCGCGCGAAAAATCGCCAGGTCGCGGGCGTGATAGCGCCAGCCTTCGTGCTGCTTATAAGAACTATCGTGCTCCTCGTCGATGACGATAATCCCCAGCCGGGCGAACGGGGTGAATAACGCCGACCGGGTTCCGATGACGATAGCGCATTCGCCGCGTCGCGCTTTAAGCCAGACCGCCAGCCGTTCGCTGTCGTTGAGCCCCGAATGCAGGACCTCTACCGGCGCATTGAAGCGCTCGCGAAAGCGGGCGATAGTTTGCGGCGTCAGACCAATTTCCGGTACTAACACCAGCGCCTGCTGCCCTTTGGCCAGAATATTCTCCAGCACCGTCAGATAAACCTCGGTTTTGCCGGAGCCGGTAACACCGGCCAGCAGCCAGGCGGCGAACCGATCGTCCTCGCTGCGAATAGCACCCACGGCGGTGGCCTGTTCGGTGTTCAGCCGCCGCCGTTCGCCGTTAACGCCGAACCCTGGCCGCCAGTCGCTTGCATCCACCGCCTGGGGCCGCAGATCGCATAATCCTTTGGCGCGCAGCGCCTGCAGCGCCGCGTCGGCAAGCAGCAGCTCGCCCACCTGGTGGCGATAGACCGGCCCGCGCAGCAGCGCCGCCAGCGCCTGTTGCTGTTTGGGCGCCCGCTTTAGGCTATCGGGCAGTGTACTGCGCCCCTGTTCCGTGGCGAACCACTGCCATAGCGGCGCCATCTCAGCGGGCTTGCCCTGACGGAGCAGGATCGGCAAGGCGTGGAACAGCACTTCGCCGGCGGGATAATGGTAGTAGCCGATGGCCCAGTTCAGTATGCGCCAGAGGCTGTCGGAGAATAGCGACCGGCCGTCGAGTACTTCGCTAATAGGCTTTAACTTGTCCAGGGCCACGTCGCTGTGCTCGCGGATGGCGGTGACGATACCAATGGCCCGACGTTGACCAAACGGAACCCGCACCCGACCCCCAACCGCCGGCGCGGCGTTAGCGGGCAAAAGGTAATCAAAAGTCCGAGCCAGTGGCACCGGTAATGCGACGTTTACAACGGGCATGCATCCATCCTGGGTGTCAAAAAAGCGCTGATAGTGTACACTGTGTTGCTTTTGATGTACGGATTGTGTTTGTAAAGATTGGCGGCATTCTGTATGATTCGCCGCCTTTGATGTCATCCGGCATCAAAGCGATAAACTCCATTCGCGTGGTGTCTGGCTAAAGTAGACCGGATAGCGACGCGGCCTTACGAAGAGGTTTTCCATGCAAAAAGATATCCACCCGAAATACGTAGAAATTACTGCAGCCTGTTCATGCGGTAATGTCATCAAGACCCACTCTACCCTGGGCCACGACCTGAACCTGGACGTTTGCGGCGCTTGCCATCCGTTCTATACCGGTAAACAACGTGTTGTTGATACCGGCGGTCGTGTTGATCGCTTCAACAAGCGTTTCAGCATTCCGGTCGGCAAAAAATAATTGCCCCTACCAGAAGAGAAAAGGCGCCGCGGGCGCCTTTTTTATAAGCATTTTAGCGTTTAGATAAAATGTGTTATTGGTCTTGTCTTGGTTAGCCCCTGCTTTGAATCCCGCTACGATTTTCATGGTTTTTTTGGTTAAAAAAACCGATATTGGGATTTTCTCGCGCCTGGCGAAAGAGTCACTCGCTCCTTTCATATTAAATCCGCCGCATTTTTCATGGTGATAAAACATTGCGGTCCGATAAGGTCTCTCCTGAAGTCTATCTGCGCCATATTGATACTCGAGGGTTAATTCCTTAATAAGCGCGCGCGAATCGTCTATGGATAAATAAGGCGTTCACCTTATTACTGCAGTTCCAAAAAAACACCAAAATCATCTGAACTCCTTACACCGGAATGGTGGTGTAAATATAACATTCACAAATAATAAGGCACTGATCAATTTAAATAACGGTGACGTGGTGATTTAATTTAGCCTGTGTTGATAAATACAAACGATTATGACAACTTTAAGTCAAGAAAAGATTAATTTTTAACCAAAAACTGCGCATGGAGATAAAAGCACAAAAAATAGCTTAAATTAAGTCATCGTCATATTGCAGGATCATGAATAAAAGATTCGCTGTGAAGCGATGTGATTCTGCGAGTCTTGAATTTATAGCACTCTTCCGTCAGCTCAATACACACATTTTATACATAGAGGCTGGTATGATTGCAATTAATATGTTCATCAACAACACCTTGACATTTGCTTGTGCCGCGGGCACTGGCTCAGCGCATGCCGTGAAAGATGCCATAACGCCGTCAGGTATTTTCCAGCATATATTGGATATTTTGACATTTGGCGGCATACGTCGAGGAAAGGAAAATGTGTACACGATAATGATGGATAGAATGGCCGAAGCTTTGGATGGCACAGATATTACCGAGCCTAAGGATATCACCTTACATGATGTCATGGGGTGTGAAGTCTCATTCAAACTTCCGCCGATGGGCAGCGATGAAACAAAAGTGACGGTGGAAGTACGAGAAGGCGGTCATTTGATAGGTCATGACATTGATATCCAGGCTTACCACAAAGTATGCCGGACATTATTGCTCAGAAAAGAGTTACAGCTTGCCCAAAACCCCGTTATTTTGACAGAAAAGGGTAAGATGAACCTTACCGGCGTTAACCTGGCACAGGCTAATCTGGTCGGTATTGACCTGTCCGATGCTGATCTGTCCCATGCGAATCTCATCCGGGCCAACTTAGCGGGCGCAAACTTAGAGGGTGCCGACTTGACAGGCGCCAGGCTGATTCGTGCTAATTTGAGCGGCACCGACCTCACCAGTGCTAACCTGAATGAAGCAGATTTAAACCGTGCTGATTTGATTGAGGCCGACCTGTGCAATGTTACCTTGGCCGAGGCTGACTTAACCAATGCTAACCTGACCAGTGCTGAATTGGTCAGTGCTAATTTGACGGAGGCTAATTTTTTTCGAGCCCGGCTGAACGACGCTGACCTGACCCGGGTCAATTTGTCTTATGCTAACCTGGTCCAGGCGAATCTTACCGGTGCAGAACTTATCGATGCCGATCTGACCTTCGCTAAACTGAACGGTAGTCATTTGACGGACGCGGATTTTACCGGCGTCAATTTGAGCTTTGCTGACCTGAACGTAAGCGCCCCGTGGAGGACGTCTTGAATTATTGGTGGGTTTGTTGTACGAGACAGTAAACCTACGTTGCACGCTTATGCTCATTGTATTGATTTTAATAACTTTTATTTCCATCCCGGTTTGAGTGATATGAAATTAGTGGTTCTGAAGTTTGTGATAGTGTCCATTAAAATTTAAGTGGACACTATCATCGCCGGATTATCCATGATCTGACAGCCGTCCCTTATAGGATGCGGGTTCACTAGGCATCGTAGTGGAACATATTCTTACCGGGCCATACAACAAACCCACCAATAATTCAAGACGTCCTCCACGGGGCTCTTACCTTGAAAGCATGCATATTGAATTTTCCCAGGCATCCGGCGGTATGATATTAGTAGGCGAAACATTGGATCTTTTTGCCAGCCGTATCGATCGCTTACCTAATGACATGGTCATTATCGGTTCGCTTATATTGCGCGGCTGTAATATCACCGCATTACCCAGCGGCCTGCGGGTGCTGGATTATCTCGATCTCAACTCCACGGCAATTCACCGGCTGCCGGCAGACTTACACGTGGGCGGATCCCTTTACATCGAACGCTCACAATTGCGTCAGCTGCCGGACAATTTCAGTCTCGACGACCATCTGGTGCTGGAAAATACCCCGATAACCACACTGCCGCGGAATATGTGCGTAGGAGGCTGCCTGAATATACTCGGTACGGGCATTACCTATCTGCCGGAGGATCTGTACGTGGGTGAACGGCTATTGCTGGATGCGGAGAAGATGACCGGCAATGTTGCCTGGCGTCACCTGCGTAACGCCGAGCTGCCGCCAAATCCGCTGTTCGGCCCTGCCAGCGGCAGCCACCAGCGCGACTTGACGGTGTATGCGGTGTCGCTCACCGGGGAGATCAAAATTTCCGCCGGCCGCTTTTACGGGTCGCCTTCGGCGTTTATTCGCAATAATCCACCGCAGCCTTTTCGCCAACGGGTATTGGAATGCGTGGAGGAACTGAACCAGAACGCGATGATCGGTTGATAGCCACCGTGCGCCAATGAACGCCCAGCCGCCGTTGCCGCGGCGCGCTGCCTCTTTACCCCATCCCCCGCAACAGCCATACATAGGAAGGCGTCCATCGCGGGCGCCTTCCGTCACCGCAGCGATAAAAGGAGAGACTGTTGAACGGAAATCTGCCTGGATGGGGCCGGCGCCTGCTATTGCTGGCCGGACTTCTGTCGCCAATGGCGTCCTTCGCCCATTCGCACAGTTTTATCGCTATGCGCGCCACGTTTATCAACCAGGCGGAGACGTTGAGCGGTGTTCATATGCGCTGGACGATGGATTGAGATGACCTCCGCCGATCTTCTCTACGATGCCGGTGACGCGCCCGCGGGTTCGGTGATATGGAAAAAGCTGGCGGCGCAGGTCATGGCGAATGTACTGGGGCAGCATTATTGTACCATCAGGGGAAACGGGTGAAATTCGATAACCTGCCGCCGGCGTATCATTTATCGCGGGAAGGCCACAAAGCAGTGCTGGACTTCGTGTTGCCGCTAGCGGAGCCGCAGCCCCTGGCGGGACAGACCTTTACGCTCAGTACTTTCGACCCCACCTATTTCGTGGATATGACCTACAAAGATGCCGCCGGCGATGGCGCAACGCTGCAAGGTAACGCTGACAACACCGATCCTGACGCGTCGTGGCAGGAGTATGCCCGATCGCTGGACAAGGCGGACGCGCCGCCGCCGGATAAAGATCTCGGCAGGCAATTCGCCCAAACGGTGACGCTGACCTGCCGCTAACGCGCCTGGGGGGGCAATGATTCATCATCAATCTTTTGGGTTAAGTTTTGAAATGGGCTTCTGAAACTAAGCGCTTTTTGTCTGCTCCTGACGCGGTGTTGTCTAACACCACCGTACAAAACGAAAGTCATAGCGCCATCGTAGTCTGCGCGTAGGCGCTAGGCTTATTTCTGGGCCGATGTTTGCTATTAATAACTCCCATGCGCTATTACCCTTAATTCCCTATTGCTGGAACGCCAACGTCCCGGATGAATATAAAAAATCACTAGCGACACAAAACTCATTATAAAGATTATAGTTTTTAGGCAAATTAAAACACCAGCATGTTATAGTTTAAGCACCTTAATGGGTGGTTATCATCTTCATGATTAAATGCTAACATATTTATTTTATTATCTATTATTTGATTTTAAATAAATCATTATTTATATTTTTGATATTACTTTCAATTAATGTCAGTTAGCATGTAATAAAATAGATCGAAACGATCGAATAAAGTCATTTTATTTTTAATTCACGTTGATGAACAATCCGACTCCTGCGATTCCGGCCGGCTCGTATAACTAATTATCTTTCTGCGTGAATAAGAATTGAATGATGAGCAGCAAAAAATCAAAGTCGGGATTATTATTTTTATCCACTTTAAGTGAATTGCCTTATACCACAAAATATAATTCCAATAGAGAATCAACCATAAGTGCAGATTCCGACGTATCCGATCATCTGTTCCGGCGACATCCGATCAGTTATTCCGATATTTTCCGATCACCCATTCCAGTGATATTCGATCACGTGTTCGCTCATCTTCTGACTC
>NZ_JBLKSS010000063.1:0-7740 GCF_047607725.1 Sodalis sp. (in: enterobacteria)
TTAAATTTTAATGGACACTATCACAAACTTCAGAACCACTAATTTCATATCACTCAAACCGGGATGGAAATAAAAATTATTAAAATCAATACAATGTGAAAATGCAATGAGCATAAGCGTGTAACGTAGGTTTACTGTCTCATACGACAAACCCACCAATAATTCAAGACGTCCTCCACGGGGCACTTACTATGAGATTGATATGATGAGCAGAATGGAATAGCCCCTGGGCCACAGCCATCCGCTGGTCAACGAAGAGTGGGATCGCGAAATGCTGGAGCGTTTCGAGGCTGGCGATATCGACTATATGCACGCCCTTACCTATGAGGAAGTGGAGGAGTGTGGCGGCTACGGTGGGCATGAGGCTCTAAACTGGGTAGCGCTGATGGGCGCAATGAAAGGGGCCCATCCTGATTATGTCGCTTATGAATCCGTGCCGGAATGGATAACAGGCATGAGCTATTTAACCTATCCCGGGCAAAGCTGATTTTTACCGTCTTAGAGATATTTATCTCCTGGGGAAAATGCAAACAAACACCGTCTGATCAATAAGGCTCCCTGCCCTGGGCGCCTTGATCCGGGACGTTGCCGATAGTTAATGGCTTACGCCTGCCGATAATTTTCCCTCGGATCGTAATAAGGCTTTATTGCGCCGAATGACCCGGCGTCCCACTTTTGTCGAAAATGACTGGAGAATACTCCCGATGGCACGAATCGCAGTAATCGGAGCGGGTATGGGCGGATTGGCCTTTGCCGCCGCGATGAGAAACAGTAGGCATGAGGTGTCCGTCTATGAACAGGCAAATGAGCTGACCGAGCTCGGCGCAGGCATTTCTCTTTGGGCGAACGGCACACGCCTGTTTGACGAGATGGGCATTGCGTCCCCAATGGCCGAACGGTCATGCGAAACGGAAGCGGCCTATTTTCGCAATGAAGACGGCAGCGTGGAGGCCTGCCAGCGGCTGGCACGTGATAACTGGTACCGAAATGAATACGGCTATCCCTATTATGGCGCTTTTAGAACCGATCTTCAGGCCGCCCTGCTGGATGTCGTCGGCCGCGAGACTATCCGGCTCGGTAAACAGCTAACCCGATTAGATGATTCCGGTGATGAAGCGAAGCTGTACTGGGCTGACGGCACAATGGCTACCGCTGATTTGGTGGTGGGGGCTGACGGCATCAAATCCGTGGTGCGACAAGCGGTAAGCGATGGCGATCGTCCGGTATTTACCGGGAATAGCGCGTTTCGCGGCCTGGCCAAGACAGCCGTCCTGGACCGTCTTCCCGAGCCTCATTCCTTTACAGACTGGATGGGCGATGGGATGCACGTACTTAATTTTTCCATTGGTAAAGACTTTGCCTATCAGACGATCGTGGTTTTCATGGATGGCCCGGAAAAATGGCAGCATGACGCCTGGCGAGTCCCCGCCGATGCCGCTGCCATCCAAAGTAAGTTTACATACTGGCATCCCGCGGTCGGGCAACTGTTTGAGCACGTCAACCTTGCTGAATGCTGGGGCATGTTCCAGGTCAACCCCATGTCCTCATGGCATCGCGGGCGCGCGGTGTTAATCGGTGATGCCGCACACGGTATGATGCCGCATCACGGCCAGGGGGCGATTTCTTCGTTTGAAGACACCGTCGCCCATGTTATCAACAATGACTCACTCTCATCCGTGCAAGCAAAGCTTGAAGCTTTTGAGCTGGAGTGTAAAGCACGCGCTGAGCGGATTCAAAAATCATCTAAAAGCGTCAATGATTGCCTGCATCTGCCTGAGGGGGCCGCGCGCGTGGAACGTAACCACATACTGAATGCGCTTGGCAGGCATTTTTCATGGCTTCATAGCTATAAAGTCGGCGTTTAAACCCGGGCCAGCGCCTGCGCGCAGGCCCAGGCGGAGCTCCAGGCCCATTGAAAGTTATAGCCGCCCAGCCAACCGATAACATCGACTACTTCGCCGATAAAATACAGTCCCGGCACAGCGTTGCACGCCAGCGTTTTGGAGGACAGCCCACGGGTATCCACACCGCCCAGGGTCACTTCGGCGGTGCGGTAGCCTTCGGTGCCGTTGGGCTGGACCCGCCACTGCTGCAGCGGTGATACCCACTGCGCGATATGGCGCGGGGTCAGCTGTTTCAGGCTAATATCCGGGATGTCGTGCAGCTGGTACCAACATTTCACCAGCCGGCGCGGCAGCAGTTTCGCGAGGGTATTTTTCAGACTCTGGTTGGGATGGGAGGCGGTTTCCTCGCGCAGCAAGTCCGGCAGCGCCACATCCGGCAGTAAATCGATCGTCAAAAACTCGCCCGTTTGCCAGAAGCTGGAAATCTGCAAGATGGCCGGTCCGGACAGCCCGCGGTGGGTGAAGAGCACATTTTCGCGAAACCGGGTGCCATCCTCTGCGCTGACGATCGCCGGCACCGCGACGCCCGCCCGCGTCGCTATGACGTCCAGACCAAACTGTTGGGCAAGACGGTAGCCAAACGGCGTCGCCCCCAGGCCGGGCATCGACAGGCCGCCTGTGGCGACAACCAGCGCGGAGGTGAAAATCTCCCCCTGCGACAGCGTCAGCAGAAAACCACCGTTTTGACGGGTGACCGACAGCACATCGCTGCGCAAACGCAGTGTGACCTGCCCTTGCCGGCACTCCGCCAGCAGGAGATCCACGATCTGCTACACCGAGTCGTCGCAGAACAGCTGGCCGAGGGTCTTTTCATGCCAGGCGATGCCGTGGCGCTGCACCAGATCGATAAAATCCCATTGGGTATAGCGAGCCAGCGCCGATTTGCAGAAATGGGGATTTTGCGACAAATAGGCGGCCGGTTCGTTGTACAGGTTGGTAAAATTGCAGCGGCCGCCGCCCGACATCAGGATCTTGCGGCCCGGTTTTTTGCCGTTATCCAGCAGCAGCACGCGGCGACCCAATTGGCCCGCCTGGGCGGCGCAAAACATGCCCGCCGCGCCGGCGCCGATGACCACCACTTCAAACTGTTCTGCCATCATCTCACTCTGCCTATACTCTTAATGGACGACCTGACCCGCGGGCGCCGAAGGCTGCGGCCCGATTGTAATGGGGCGGGCGGCACATTGCTATGGTAACAAAATGCTAGATTGGGTAAAAAAGCGTATCTTGCTGAATTTGAAAGTTTATAGGGGGTAGTACATGCTTGTCGGCGGCAAGTTTATTAAAAAAAGGTCATATTTTCCTTTTCCCCTGGCACTTTTGTCGCAGATAATGCGGCCGTTCATGTCCAAACAATGGCGTAACTCTCTATGCTACATCTATTCACCGGTCTGGAATTCCATACCGGTCTAATGTTGGTGCTCGCATTAATCTTTGTTCTGGTTTATGAGGCCATCAATGGCTTTCATGATACGGCCAATGCCGTAGCCACCGTCATCTACACCCGCGCGCTGCGCTCTCAGCTGGCGGTCGCCATGTCCGGGGTGTTTAATTTCCTCGGGGTACTGATGGGCGGATTGAGCGTGGCCTATGCTATCGTTCATCTCTTGCCGACCGATCTCTTGCTTAACGTCAGTTCTGCCCACGGTCTGGCAATGATGTTCTCCATGCTGCTGGCGGCTATTTTGTGGAATCTCGGCACCTGGTATTTCGGCCTGCCGGCCTCCAGCTCGCACACCCTTATCGGCGCGATTATCGGCATCGGTCTGACCAACGCTTTGGTGAGCGATAGCTCGGTGGTGCAGGCGCTGAATATCCCCAAACTGATTGAAATCTTCCTCTCGCTCATTATCTCTCCACTGGTGGGATTGGTGCTGGCTGGCGCAATGGTTTTCGTCCTGCGCCGCTACTGGAGTAGCACCAAAAAACGCCGCCGAATTCATTTGACGCCGGCGGAGCGGGAGAAAAAGGACGGCAAGCGTAAGCCGCCGTTCTGGACCCGTATCGCCTTGATCTTCTCCGCCGCCGGCGTGAGTTTTTCCCACGGCGCCAATGACGGACAGAAGGGCATCGGGCTTATCATGCTGGTGCTAATAGGGGTTGCGCCGGCGGGCTTTGTGGTCAATATGAACACCAGCGGCTACGACATTAGCCGCACCCGCGATACGGTGAATCATTTGCAGCAGTATTACACGCAGCACCCCAGCGCATTCACCCACGTCGTCGGCCCGGACGAGGTGCCGGTGCCGGCCGCGGAAATTCCCGCCCCCGTCGCGCCTTTGCCCGGCGCCGCATCTCCTGGCGGCCCCGCCGTTCCCCCCGCCGCCAGCGGCGCGCCGATGGCGAATGGCCAAATGCTGGATCCAGGAATCGCCCCCCAAACGCAGGTTTTTCACTGCGACCTGTCGCGGGCATTGTTCGCGATTAATCACGCCTCGCTGCTGCTGGGCAATCTGGACAGCTACGAAACGCTCAATGCGGATCAGCGCTCCCACGTACGGCGCATGCTGATGTGCATCGCTGATACCGCCGATAAAGTGGCGAAGCTGCCGGAAACCTCCGCCGCGGATAAACGCTTCCTGTCGAACCTGCGCCAGGATCTGCTGTATACCGTGGAATACGCGCCGATGTGGATCATTATCGCCGTGGCGCTGGCGTTATCGTTGGGCACCATGGTTGGCTGGCGCCGGGTCGCCACGACCATTGGCGAGAAGATCGGTAAAAAAGGCATGACCTATGCCCAGGGGCTATCGGCGCAAATGACCGCGGCGGTGTCCATCGGCGTCGCCAGCTATACCGGCATGCCGGTGTCGACCACCCACGTGCTGTCGTCCGCAGTGACCGGCACCATGGTGGTGGACGGCGGTGGCGTGCAGGGCAAGACCGTGAAAAACATCCTGTTGGCCTGGGTGCTGACGCTACCGGTGGCGATCATTCTGGCCGGCAGCCTCTACTGGCTGGCGCTAAAACTGATTTAACCGCCACCGCATAGGGTAGGACGGCCAATCGGCCGTCTTTTTTTTTGCCTGCGATTCAGTGCCAGATTGCCAGGGCGATGAGGCTGACCACGATGAGACCGCACAACGCGCTGGTCAACATAAACGACCCCCGCACGCGCTCACAGCGGCGAATGAATTCCGGGTCGTGGTGATCCAGATGTAAGCTCCCCGTGGAGGACGTCTTGAATTATTGGTGGGTTTGTTGTATGGCCCGGTAAGAATATGTTCCACTACGATGCCTAGTGAACCCGCATCCTATAAGGGACGGCTGTCAGATCATGGATAATCCGGCGATGATAGTGTCCACTTAAATTTTAATGGACACTATCACAAACTTCAGAACCACTAATTTCATATCACTCAAACCGGGATGGAAATAAAAGTTATTAAAATCAATATAATGTGAAAATGCAATGAGCATAAGCGTGTAACGTAAGTTTACTGTCTCATACAACAAACCCACCAATAATTCAAGACGTCCTCCACGGGGCGCTTACAAAACAACCGCGTTTACTACCGCGCAGAATATCGCGGTATCGAATCCCGCTGATTTTGTCCGTCTGGCGGGAGAGCCCTCAGACGCCGGGGGGGGCGGTGCGCTATAGCGGCGGCAGCGCAACCGAGCCGGTCGGCGTGCGCAGTAACAATCCGGGGAATCTGGTACGCACGGAAAATACCTAGGAGGGGGAGACCAAAGGCGACGGACGATTTGCGTCATTCGCGACGCCTGAGCACGGCCTTCGCGCTTTGTGTAAAAACCTGCTGGCCTACAATAACCGTGGGTACAACACGGTCGAGCAAATCATCGGACGCTGGGCCCCCCGAATGAAAACGACACGGCATCTTATATTGCCGCTGTCTCTAATGCATTGAAAGTTCCCGCCGACAAGCGGCTTGATTTGACGGACATTAATACGCTAACCGCGCTGTGTGCGGGAATAACCGAGCATGAGAATGGCGGTAACCCCTATTCCAAAGAACAAATCTCAACGGGAGCAATGTCCGCGCTTGGTCTGGTGACGCTATCCGCGCCGGACGGTAACAACTTGCGAGCGGCGGGCGCGACTACCGCCGTGACCCAGTTATCCGGTACAACTCGCCCGGTTGCGCAGCGTGGCGCAGGGGCAGCTCAGCCAGCTGCAACGGGAATATCGTGTTGAATTAGAGGGCGAACTGAAAGATTTCACCGCCGCGGCCTTACGAGGGAAGGATTATCCCCGAACATTTTCCGCTGATGAATTCGTCCGGGCTTACGGCTATGACACCGGTCACAAAGAGTATGCAAATTATCTCGATACCCAACAGCTAGGTAGCGATATCTCAACGGTCCAGCAGTTATCACCGGTGCGACAGCAGGCGTTGCTGAATGCGCGCGAACCCGGGCCAAGAGAAGGTTATGCCGAAGCGGCTAAACGGCATGAGACATTGCAAAAAGCTGTTGAATACGTCAACAGGGCGCGAATGCAAGATCCTATCCAATATGCCGCAGAGCAAAAGCAGATTGGCCCCCTTGATATGCAAACACTTGATTCCTTTCGCTCCGGGCTATCGGCGCGGGCGAGCTTAACCCCTGAACTCGCTCGGCATTATGGCACCCCGTTAGCCGTTTTTTCCAGGTCGGAAGCATCCCAGATAGGCGAAATGTTGCGTTCCGCCCCCGCTTCGCAGTCAGTGGCCTACCTGGATGCGATGCGGCAGGGGCTGGGGGGCAGGGGCGCAGTACTCAGCCGCGTTACAGCAGGTGAGCAGCTACTCGCCGTCGGCGGTTGTTGCCGGTGCCATCATGGAAAAGAGCGGTAATGTAATAGGGAATGAGGGCGTTTGGTGGTGGAGCTCCGATCTAACGGTCACCCCGGATGACGCAGCGAAAACGATTATCGAGGGGGCCAACGCTCGCGTCGGCGGGACGACCAACGTCAACGGGGTCGAGAATAAAACCCGCGGGATTGAGATGCCCAAAGAGACAGATTTACGCCCTGAGTTTGTCGACAAGGTAGGCAAGGCTTTTGCGGGGGGTGCCGAAGGCGCAGCGCAGGCGTACGAAGTCGCTAAGGATTATTACGTTGGCATCATGGCACGCAAGGGGAACGTCTCAGGGGAATACGACAAAGACACTTGGACACAGGCTATAAATGTGGCGACCGGGGGCGTTTACAACTACAAAAGCCAGGGGGACGTGCTGTTACCCTGGGGGATGTAAGAAAGCCAGTTCGATAAGGCGGTAGCGTCTGCCTTGCAGCAGCACGTGTTGGCTGAGGGGATCAAGGCGCCGCCGGGGCAATACGGCTTACAGAGCCATGGCGATAGTCAGTATCTGGTAAAGCTGGGTGGCGGTTATCTTATGGGAAAAGACGGCAGACCGGTGGTGTTGCACATTGACGCAGAAAAGCTCCGCTTTGGCGAGGAGGGCAATCCTCAATGAGCTATTTCGGTTTTAGCCCGACACAACAAAATAAAGCGCTGGCCTACGCCGCGGAACATCCCATTGGTACAGGCACTCTGCAAGATGCGGCTTTCTTCGATGGCGCGGGTACTGCCGTTTTTGAAGGACTTTGGGCTGGCGTAAGACAGGCGGATCAAGTGGGATGGGCAGCGTTGGATACCGTGATGTCGCCCGTTGCCGAAGCGGTGAGCGGAACCTTTGGTGTGCGTGACTCCTCTGCCGATTTTTTCAAGGCCCAGCGGAAACTGGCGGAAAAAGGTAAGCGCCCCGTGGAGGACGTCTTGAATTATTGGTGGGTTTGTTGTATGGCCCGGTAAGAATATGTTCCACTACGATGCCTAGTGAACCCGCATCCTATAAGGGACGGCTGTCAGATCATGGATAATCCGGCGAT
>NZ_JBLKSS010000064.1:0-7220 GCF_047607725.1 Sodalis sp. (in: enterobacteria)
TATAGTGCAAAAAAATCATTTTCCGCTCATTTTTTTGCGACGAGTCCAGAATCTGTAAAATCACTGTAAGCCGCGCCAGTAAAGGGCTTCCGGCTAATCCATCGTTCCCCTTGAGAGTCCAGAAATGATTGCCACCCCACATTTGCCGTTAAAGCAATGGGTGATGATGTCCCCATCGTCGAGCAGTCCCAGCATATCGTCGTACAGCGGCAGCGGTTCGCCCACGTGGACCATTACCGGCAGTTTCAGTACCCTACCGAGTTTTTTCGCCAGTTTAAGCGGCGCCAGGTCCCAACCTTTACTGATAACGCCGCTGGCGCGCACTTTAAGCCCGATGATACGATCACGGTGGGCGTCTACGGTGGCGGCGATACGATCGACGTCAATGTCGTTCATGGTCGACAGCTCGCTGATGCGGTTGCAGGCCACCAGACCGATGGAGCCGATATTCAAAAAAGCGAAAATCTCTTCATCGACGCGGTCGATAATCCATTCGCGCATCCCGTGAAAGTTGGCCTCTCCCGCGGACCCGGCGTCCACCAGCGTGGTGACGCCGCGCGCCACACCGCACAGTGCCGGCTTGATGGAAATGTCGGTGCCGCCGTACCACACGTGGGTATGCAGGTCGGTCCAGCTGGGGGAGATCCAGGCGCCGTCGCCGTCGATAATGCGCGTTTGCGGTGGGATAGCGTTAATGCTGGACACGCACGCCGCGACCCGGCCGTCGGCGCCGATGAGGATATCCAGCGGGGCATCCGCCGGCGCAGCGGCGCTTTCAAAGCCGATAGGTCGCACTGCGCGCAGCAGCAGAGGGGTAGAGGGAGCATTTTCGGACATCGTCATCAGGCACCTTTTGACAAACGGGGATCGAGAAAATCGCGCAGCGCATCGCCCAGCAATTGCAGGGAGAGCACCGTTATCACGATAGCCAGGCCGGGAAACAGCATGATCCAGGGCGTATCATCCATATATTGCCGCCCTTGGCTTATCATGGTGCCCCAGGTAGGAATATCCGGTGAAATACCGACGCCGAGAAAGGACAATCCGGCTTCGGCGAGAATGGCGTTGGCGAAAATAAACGTCGCCTGCACCAGCAGCGGCGAGGCGATATTGCACAGGATATGCCGCAGCAAAATCATCGGCGTGGGTACGCCGAGCGCTTTGGCCACCTCCACATAGGGCAACTCGCGCACCACCAGGGTCGAGGCGCGTACCACCGCGCCAGCCGCGGCGTGTAGACCGTGCCGAGGGCGATAATGACGTTCACGGCGGTGGGGCCGAGCGCCGCCACCAGCGCGATCGCCAGCAGGATATCGGGAAAGGCCATCATGGCGTCGATAAGGCGCGAGACCGGCGTATCCAAGCGGCGGAAGTAACCGGCGGCCAGGCCGAGCACGATCCCCGTCAGGGTGGCGAAAACCACCACCACCGCCCCGACCATCACCGAAGTTTGGCCGACATACAGCGTGCGGGTAAAGACATCCCGCCCCAGTTCATCGCTGCCAAAGAAATGGCTGACCCCAGGGGCCGATAACTGGCTCATGATAGACAATTTGCTGGGTGAATAAGGCGCCAGCCAGGGCGCGGCCAGCGACGTCGCCATAATCACCAGCAGTAGAACCAGCGCGGCGGCGCTGGCGGGGCGGTTGAGTAGCTGCCAGAAAAAATTGGCCCGCCTGGCGGCGGTGGAAACGGCCATCGTCATGAGAAACGCACCCTGGGATCCACCCATAAATACAGCATGTCGATCAGAAAGTTAATCAGCACATACAGCCCGGAAATCACCAGCAGCGTGCTCTGAATAACCGGATAATCCCGGCGCAGCACCGCCGACACAGTTAAACTGCCGACGCCGGGCAGCCCGAACACCGTTTCGGTGACGATGGAGCCGGATACCAGCAGCGCGGCGGTCATGCCCAGCACGGTCAGTACCGGAATCAGGGCGTTCTTGAAGGCGTGGCGGATAACCACCCGCCATTCGCTCATCCCTTTGGCGCGCGCGGGGCGGACATAGTCATCGTTAAGCACGTCAAGCATGCTGGCACGCGTGAATCGCAGAATAAGCGCCGAGCTGACGGCGCCCAGCGAGACCGCCGGCAGCACCAGATGGTGCAAACGCGGGGCGAAACCGGCGCCCGGGCCGCCATAGCCCGAGGTATCGAACCAGCCGAGCTTGACGGCGAAAAACTGGATCAACAGCAATCCCAGCCAAAACGACGGGATGCTAGCGGTAAGCATCGACACGGTGGTGGTAATCTGGTCAAACCAGCTGCCCCGGTAATAGGCCGACAGCGTAAGCGCCCCGTGGAGGACGTCTTGAATTATTGGTGGGTTTGTTGTATAGCCCGGTAAAAATATGTTCCACTACGATGCCTAGTGAACCCGCATCCTATAAGGGACGGCTGTCAGATCATGGATAATCCGGCGATGATAGTGTCCACTTAAATTTTAATGGACACTATCACAAACTTCAGAACCACTAATTTCATATCACTCAAACAGGGATGGAAATAAAATTTATTAAAATCAATACAATGTGAAAATGCAATGAGCATAAGCGTGTAACGTAGGTTTATTGTCTCATACAACAAACCCACCAATAATTCAAGACGTCCTCCACGGGGCGCTTACATATTTTCCACCGGCTGCTGATTCACGCCGAGGATCACATCGCCCTTTTTCAGCCCGACCCGCTCGGCGGTGCTGCCGGCTTTGACGTTATCTACCCGCACGCCTTTCTGGCCGTCAAGCTCGGTGTTGCTGAGCTCTGCTCCTTCGATGCCGGTAAAGACTATCCCGGAATCCACCTGGGATTACGTGCTTTGCTCAAGGGTGACGGTGACCGTGACCGGTTTACCGTCACGCAGCAGACCGAGGGTCATTTTGGTCCCCACCGGCTGCGAGCTGATGTCGGCCCGGAACGAGGCGAAGCTGTTCAGCGCCTTGCCGTTCATGGTGACGATCACATCCCCCTCTTTCACGCCGGCTTTCTCCGCGGCGGATTTAGGCATTACCTGGCTGACGAATGCGCCGCGCTGGGCATCGATCTTCATGGCTTTCGCCAGTTCCGGCGTCAATTCGGTGCCGAGGATCCCAATTTCGCCGCGTTTTACCTGACCGAATTCAACAATTTGTTTGGTCAGGTTTTTGACCATATTGCTCGGTATGGCAAAACCGATGCCGATATTACCGCCGTCCGGCGCCAATATGGCGGTATTAATACCGATAAGCTCCCCGCTCAGATTGACCAGCGCGCCGCCGGAATTGCCGCGGTTGATGGCGGCATCGGTCTGGATAAAGTTCTCATAATTTTCGATATTCAACCCGCTGCGTCCGAGCGCCGAGACGATACCGGACGTCGCCGTTTCCCCCAGTCCGTAGGGATTGCCGATAGCCACCGTATAATCCCCGACCCGCAGCTGATCGGAATCGGCCATTTTTATGGCGGTCAGATTTTTGAAGTCAATCAGCTGCACCAGCGCAATATCGGATCGCGGATCCTTACCGATAAGCTTGGCGTCGAATTTACGTCCGTCGTTGAGCTGAACCTGTATTTTAGACGCGTCATTCACTACATGATTGTTGGTCACCACGTAGCCCTTATCGGCATCGATAATGACCCCGGCTCCCAGCGCCTGGAATTTTTCCTGGGCCGGCGCGCCGCCGCCGTCGCCGCCTTCATCGCTCCCCTGGCACAACGGTGACGCCTGGAAGGGAGAGCCGTCCTGGCACAGCGGCGAATTTTGACCGAAGAATTGCTTGAGCTGATCGGGCATCTGCCGCGACGTGACCGGCGTGCTGCCCTCGACGCTGATACTCACCACGGAGGGCATGACTTTTTCCAGCATCGACGCCAGGCTAGGCAACTGCTGATTGGTCGCGGCGGTTTCTGCCGCAAAGACAGAGACGGGACTTAGCGCCATGCCCAGACTCAGAGCAAGCGCCGTCAGGACCAATGTGGATTTTTTCATCTGTGATTATCTCGACTTAAAAGTAAGGGGGCATTATGCAGAACGTGCTGCGTTTCTCCATGAGAGTTATGAAATACCCCGTAGTTCAGCGCAAAGAAAGCGGCAAAGGTAAAAAAATATTGATCCGCTTTACAAATGACCACAGTGTTCGCGGCTACTCGGCGGCCATCAGCCGACGATATTCATCCCAGGCATAAAGATCGGTCATACCGCTAATATAATCCTGGATTAAACACGCGCGATAATAAAATTCCATCATGGGTTGCTGGCCGGCGGGATAGCGGTTGACCGTTTCCATCGCCTCGCCATAGGCCAGACGATGTTTGGCGGACAGTTTATGATACAGGCGGCTGGCGATGGGATGCGCGGGATGATAATCCTCCGCCGCCAACCGTTGAAAATCCTCCTGCGACATGTCAAGCAAGGGGTTATAAATTTCCAGCAGCCCGCTTATCACCCGGTAGCCCTGCAGTTCCAACTGCTCAACTTCAGGATGATTAAACACATGCTTGAAAGCAACACTTTTAAATATCTTTAACAGCCGAAACGCCGGACTCGAGTCCTCCAGCAGCGCCTGATTGAAACTGCCGTCGTAAATGGGCGCCAGATTATCCAGAAAACGCTGCGCCGCATGTGGCACTAACCGCGCCACGGTATTGACCCGTAAATACATAAAAAACTGATCGCAGCTGCACAGCCCTTGATAACGTCTAATTTTGTTGAACGCCTGGCCTATCACTTTATCGAACAGATCACCTTTAACGACGCTGCCCCATTTTTTTTGCAGGAAAAGATACAATTGCTCCACGGTAAAGATTTTTTTCTCCACCGCATCTTCCAGGTCGGCAATACAATAGGAAATATCGTCGGCGGCTTCCATAATATACGTCAGCGGAAAACGGTGAAATTCCCCTAGCGATAATTCGCGCCGCAGCGTTTGGACATACTCTTCTTCCGCGAGATAAAAACCCGGTTTCTTCATTAAATAGCTGAACACCGCCGGCGCCGGGCCCTGCCAGTAGGCCGGGCGGGTGTACTTAAGAATGCAGCCGACCTGCGCATAGGTCAAATTAAGCTTTAGCAGGCTATGCACCATACGAATGGCCTGGGCATTGCCTTCAAAATGGCACAGATCGAGACGAATACGGCCACGCAGCGCATTGTTGACTTTGTCGCCGGCGCGCAGGCGCAGACTGGCCACCTGGCACCGATCGTTGCCGAGGGTGTCCTGCTCCAGACTGGCGATATCCAGTCGGCGGCGAAACCAGTCGTTGATTGCCGCTTCGCCGAAATGACCGAACGGCGGATTACCGATATCGTGCATCAGGCAGGCCATCTCCACCCTGCTCTCGCAGGGCGCTTCCATCTGCGATAATCCCAACGCGCCAGTGCGACCGTCGCTTTTGAAGCGATGAAAGATCTCTTTAACGATATGGCGGCCGACCTGCTGCACCTCCAGCGAGTGGGTCAGGCGAGAGCGCACCGCGGCATTGCGCTCAAGGGGAAAAACTTGGGTTTTTTGCTGTAGCCGGCGTATTGCGGCGGAATTGATAATGCGCCCGCGGTCGCTTTCAAATTGGCGAATAATAGCATAATCATCCTGGGCGCTTATTGCCGGACTAAAGGGACGTTGGAAACTGATTTTATGGCTGAAGTTGATATCGGACATGTTTTCCCCGCATGAGATCCGCACCCTACCGTGATACCAATGCCCGCCGGCAAACGCAACCCCACCGGCCGTTATTTTCCCGCGGTAGGCGTGCTAGAATGCACCCTATGAACACCCGCTATCATTTAAACCCGCTATTTTGTTAACAGGAACGCTTTGTATGAAAATTGGCATTATCGGCGCAATGGAACAGGAAGTCGCGCTGCTGCGCGACCGCTTGAGCCACTCTACCCTCCATCAGCAGGCGGGGTGTGAAATTTATACCGGTCAGCTACACGGCGTTGAGGTAGAGCTGGTGAAATCCGGCGTCGGCAAGGTTTCCGCTGCGTTGGGGACCACGCTGCTGCTGGATCATATCAAGCCTGAGCTGGTCATCAATACCGGTTCCGCCGGCGGTCTGGCGCCGTCGCTGAAAGTCGGCGATATTGTGGTGTCCCATGAAGTGTGCTATCACGATGTCGACGTCACCGCCTTCGGCTATGAGCCCGGCCAGATGGCGCAGTGTCCGGCGTCGTTCAATGCCGCCCCGTCGCTGGTGGCGCTGGCGGAGGAAATCATCGATCGCCTCGGCATGCATGCGGTACGCGGTCTGGTGGTCAGCGGCGACACCTTTATCAACGGCGCAGAAGGGCTGGCCCGTATCCGCCAGACCTTCCCGCAGGCGATCGCCGTGGAAATGGAGGCTACCGCCATCGCCCATGTGTGCCACCTATTTGCCGTGCCCTTCGTTGTGGTGCGCGCCATCTCCGATGTCGCGGATCAAGCGTCTCATCTGAGCTTTGAAGAATTCCTCACCGTGGCGGCGCAAAACTCCTCCCGCCTGGTCGAGGAAATGGTGCAAGCGCTGGCCGGCCAGCGGTAAATGCGCCGCGGACGCGCGGCGCTGGCCGCGTTACTTTGCCTGCTGCTGGTCTGGCCGGCGCTGGCGGCGCGGCGGGTGATAAGCCTGGCGCCCCACGCGACGGAGTTGGCCTACGCCGCCGGCATGGGCGAGGTGCTGGTGGCCGCGCCAGCGACTGGTCGGATTATCCTCCCGCGGCGCGGCGCCCTGAGCGGGTCGCCTCGTGGCAGGGCGTGAACATCGAGCGCATCCTGGCGCTGAAACCGGATCTGGTGCTGGGCTGGCGCGTCAGGCGGCGAGCGCGCTGCGAGCCCAACAGGCGACGCTTGCGAAACGTTATGCCGGCGGCGCCCCGCTGCGGGTGTTTTTGCAGTTTGGTGCAGATTCCGACGTATCCGATCATCTGTTCCGGCGACATCCGATCAGTTATTCCGATATTTTCCGATCACCCATTCCAGTGATATTCGATCACGTGTTCGCTCATCTTCTGACTCGGTTTTAGTCTATTTTTCTTGTGCTGGCTACTCCTTGCTCTTTGCGTAGTGATTCGCCTTTAAGTTCCAGTCGATAGCTGGGGTGTACTAGCCGATCGAGTAACTCGTCAGCTGTCGTGGGGTTTTCTATCAGTCCATACCATTTTTTTACCGGCAGTTGACTGATCAGGATGCTGCTGCTTTTGTCGTAACGATCTTCCATCACCTCCAACAGCATCGTTGCCTGCATCGGACTCATTGATTCC
>NZ_JBLKSS010000065.1:0-6683 GCF_047607725.1 Sodalis sp. (in: enterobacteria)
CACGCTGTCGCGCCAGGCCGATACGGCAAAGGCGTTCAACTACCTGATGAACCACTGGCGGGCGTTGTGCTACTACGCCGGCGATGGCTGGGCGGAGATCGACAATAATATCGCTGAAAACGTGCTGCGGGTAATAAGCCTGGGTCACAAGAACTATCTGTTCTTCGGTTCGGATAGCGGCGGCGACCGGGCGGCGCTGATGTATACGCTGATCGGCAGTTGCAAACTGAACGGCGTGGAGCCGGAAGCGTATCTTCGCCATGTGCTGGCGATTATCGCGGATCATCCCATCAACAAAATCAAAGAGCTCCTGCCGTGGAACATCACCATTCCTGCTGAATAACTGTCAATACGGCGCTGGGCGTACGCTTACGTTAGATCCGGTACAACTCGCCCAGTTGCGCAGCGTGGCGCAGGGGCAGTTCAGCCAGCAGCAACGGGAATATCGTGTTGAATTAGAAGGTGAACTGAAAGATTTCACCGCGGCGGCGTTACGTGGGAAGAATTACCCCCGTGAATTCACAGCGGATGAATTTACCCGCGACTACGGCTACGATGCCGGACAGAAAGAATATGCAAATTATCTCGATACCCAACAGCTAGGCAGCGATATCTCAACGGTTCAGCAGTTATCACCGGTGGGGCAGCAGGCGTTGCTGAATGCGCGCGAACCCGTGCCAGGAGAAGGTTACGCCGAGGCGGCTAAACGGCATGAGACATTGCAAAAAGCCGTTGAATACGTCAACAGAGCTCGAATGCAAGATCCTATTCAATACGCCGCGGAACAAAAACAAATTGCCCCTCTCGATATGCAAACGCCTGATTCCTTAAGCGCGGGGCTATCGGCGCGGGCGAGCTTAACCCCTGAGCTGGCCCGGCATTACGGCACCCCATTAGCCATTTTTTCCCAGTCGGAAGCGTCTCAGATAGGCGAAATGCTGCGTTCTGCGCCGGCGTCACAGTCCGTTGCTTATCTGGATGCGATGCGGCAGGGGCTGGGGGCTGGGGCGCAGTACTCAGCCGCGTTACAGCAGGTGAGCAGCTACGCGCCGTCGGCGGCGGTTGCCGGTGCCATCATGGGAAAGAGGGGTAACGTAATAGGGAATGAGGGAGTTTGGTGGTGGGGCTCCGATTTAATGGTCACCCCGGATGATGCAGTAAAAACGATTATCGAGGGGGCCAACGCTCGCGCCGGCGTGACGACCAACGTCAACGGAGTCGAGAATAAAACCCGCGGAATTGAGATTCCCAAAGAGACCGATTTACGCCCTGAGTTTGTCGACAAGGTAGGCAAGGCTTTTGCGGGGGATGCCGAAGGCGCAGCGCAGGCGTACGAAGTCGCTAAGGATTATTACGCTGGAGTCATGGCACGCAAGGGGAACGTCTCAGGGGAATACGACAAAGACACTTGGACTCAGGCTATCAACGTTGCGACCGGGGGAGTTTACAACTACAAAGGTCAGGGGGACGTGCTGTTACCCTGGGGGATGTCAGAAAGCCAGTTCGATAAGGCGGTAGGAGTAGCTTGGAAGGAGCAAGTGTTGGACGAAGGAATCAAGGCGCCGCTCGGGCGATACGGATTACAGAGCCAAGGCGATAGTCAGTATCTGGTAAAGCTGGGTGGCGGGTTCCTTATGGGAAAAGACGGCAGACTGGTGGTGTTGCACATTGACGCAGAAAAGCTCCGCTTTGGCGAGGTGGGCATTCCTCAATGAGCTATTTCGGTTTTAGCCCGACACAACAAAATAAAGCGCTGGCCTACGCCGCGGAACATCCCATTGGCACAGGCACTCTGCAAGATGCAGCTTTCTTCGATGGCGCGGGTACTGCCGTTTTTGAAGGACTTTGGTCTGGTGTAAGGCAGGCGGATCAAGTGGGATGGGCGGCGCTGGATACCGTGATGTCACCCGTTGCCGAAGCGGTAAGCGAAACCTTTGGCGTGCGTGACTCTTCTGCCGATTTTTTCAAGGCCCAGCGAAAACTGGCGGAAAAAAGCGTCCGCGAACTCACGCCCGATCCGGGAACAACCGGAACCGCGGGGCAAGTGCTGTTCTCTCTGGCTGGGGCAAATAGGCGGACAGGCGATCGCAGGCTCCCTCATAGGTGGGCCCTGGGGCGCTGCTGCAATCGTGGGCACGCTGCAAGGGTTCTCCGATTACGAAAAGTCGCGAGCCGACGGCGTCGATTACGGGACAGCCGTTGATAAGGCGCTGGTCACCGGCGGCACGGCGGCATTAGGTGCGGTTCTCCCTATGTCGCTGGGGCTACGGGCAGGGGGCGCGGTGGCCGAGGGGGTAGGTGCCGCGCTGTCTGTTGGCAGAGGAGCCTCGGGTGCATTAGCGGGAGCCGTGGCTCGTGCTGTGCCTGACCTATTTTATTAGGCAGGTACCAATGTCGCGATGGGCATGGCCCAGCGGGACTCTCTGCCGACATTCTACGACGCGGCGGTTACGAGGACATGGTGCGCCAGTATGATGTTATGGACGCTCAGGCACTGGCAACCGATGCTGTTCTGGGGCTTGCGTTCGGTGGGCTGGGGCGCTTTATCAATAGCCGCGGTGAGGGGCGTTTCCCCGGAAGAGATTGATGCCGTGCTGACGAGCAGCAGCCATTTTAACTTTGAGGTTACCGCGGCGCCGGGGTTGCCTGTCAGCGTGCTTTCCCGCAATGCCCATGCCCAGGTGATGAATAAGGCGATGGCAGACGTACTGGCAGGTGAACCCGTGGATGTCGGCGCGCTGCTTGAGGGGGGCGGAATTTCTGCAAAAGACGCCAAGAGTCAATCTGGCTTCGCAGTCGGTGCGTGAGGCATTAGGGCTTAGGGGGGAAGCCACCACGGCAGCGGAACAGGTGAGGCAGGACCAGTTAGCCACGGGGGGGAACGTCTGGCCCGCGGTAACGACACCGCGGGTGATGAGTATGATTTCCGGCATGCAGAGCGCGCCGTGATGGAAAATCCCGATCTTGAGGTGCATGTCGTGGATCATGACGACAGTGTTACGGTGGTAAGGGCAGCGGACTTGTTGGCACAAGCCAATAAGGATGTCGAAAACGCTAAGCACGACGCCGGTTTATTTGATGTGGCGGTGAACTGCTTCCTTGGGAGAGCGTAGAATGCGACAGGAATGTATACAGGCGATCACCGCGGCGTCGAAACGCACGTTGACCTCAGCAGAGATTCAGGAGATTGAAGATCGCATAGTGAAAAATATGCGCCATTTGGCGCGTAACGACCCGACATCATGGCGGAGTTTAAGCGAGTCAGAGCGGATGCAGCGCGCGGGACAAATGGCGGCGGAAGAGTTAGAACGCGAGGCCACGCTGAAAAAGCGGCGGGTGGCGTTGACGATAGCGGCGCGCCAGCGGTTGGATAACTTTATCGCTGGCTATAAGGGAAAAGGCGGCAAGCTGGAAGCCCTGAACCGAACGATTGCATTTCACGCTGATGGCAAAGCCCATTTTTTATCGGTGGAATCCCGCACCAAGGCGACGCGGGATTATGCCTTAAGCCAACTGGACGAATTATTCAGCGCCATTGACCCGTGTTTCTTTCAGCTTTTTGAGGATACGCAAGGGGTGCGCGATCTGGTCTACGAAATGCGCGGGTAGGATACCGGCAACGCCAGAGCGAAGAAAGGCGCGGAAGCGTGGAAAAACGTTTCCGAGCTGTTGCGGCGTCGCTTTAACGATGCCGGAGGCGATATCGGTTATCTGGAAGATTGGGGCTTGCCGCAACACCATTCTATGGAAAAGGTAGGTAAAGCCACGCAATCCGACTGGATCGGGTTTGTGCTAGGGAAGCTTGACCGCAATAAGTACGTAAAAGAGAACGGTGAGCTGATGAGCGATAAGGATGTCGTCGATTTTCTTGGTCATGCTTACAAGACCATTGCCACCGGCGGCATGAACAAACTCGGTGATTCGGGGCTACGCCTGTCTGGCGCGCGCGCCAATCGTGGCAACGCTGAAAGGCAAATCCACTTTAAGGACGCGGAAGGGTATTTAGCCTATCAGCAGCGCTTCGGGGAAAAGTCGATGTGGGATATTCTTGTCAACCACCTGGAATAAGCGCCCCGTGGAGGACGTCTTGAATTATTGGTGGGTTTGTTGTATGAGACAGTAAACCTACGTTACACGCTTATGCTCATTGCATTTTCACATTGTATTGATTTTAATAACTTTTATTTCCATCCCGGTTTGAGTGATATAAAATTAGTGGTTCTGAAGTTTGTGATAGTGTCCATTAAAATTTWARTGGACACTATCACAAACTTCAGAACCACTAATTTCATATCACTCAAATCGGGATGGAAATAAAAGTTATTAAAATCAATACAATGTGAAAATGCAATGAGCATAAGCGTGTAACGTAGGTTTACTGTCYCATACAACAAACCCACCAATAATTCAAGACGTCCTCCACGGGGCGCTTACGTCTGATTCAGGGTTACGATCCGACGCAGCTCGATCCCGCGCCGGATTGGGTCATTATCGGCAACGCCATGTTGTGGGGCAATCCCTGCGTGGAAGCGGTGTTGGAGCGCGGCATCCCTTATGTGTCCGGCCCGCAGTGGTTGCACGATCACGTGCTGGCGCAGCGCTGGGTGATCGCCGTTGCCGGCACCCACGGCAAGACCACCACCGCAGGCATGGTCGCCTGGATCTTGGAGGAGTGTGGCTATCAACCGGGCTTCGTGATTGGCGGCGTACCGGGCAATTTCACCGTCTCCGCCCGGCTTGGCGACGGCCCGTTCTTCGTGGTGGAGGCGGATGAATACGATTGCGCCTTTTTCGATAAACGGTCCAAGTTCGTTCATTACTGTCCACGCACCCTTGTTCTGAATAACCTGGAATTCGACCACGCCGATATTTTTGATGATCTCAAAGCGATCCAAAAGCAGTTCCATCATCTGATCCGGCTGGAGCCCGGCAAAGAGAAAATTATTTTGCCGGATAATGACGCCAATCTTAAACACACCTTGGCAATGGGATGCTGGAGCGAAACGGAATACGCCGGCGAGGAAGGCGCATGGCGCGCGAAAAAAACCACCCCGGACGCTAGCGGTTTCGAGGTGTATTTGCACGATGAGCCCGTTGGCGCGGTCAGTTGGCAACTGGTGGGCGAGCATAATATGCATAACGCCCTGATGGCTATCGCCGCTGTTCGCCATGTCGGCGTGCAGCCGGCGGACGCCTGACGGGCGCTGGACCGCTTTATCAATGCCCGCCGGCGGCTGGAGCTTAAAGGTACCGCCAACGGCGTGACGGTTTACGATGATTTTGCCCATCATCCCACCGCTATCCTGGCGACGCTTGCGGCGTTGCGCAGCAAAGTAGGCGGCACGGCGCGGATTCTAGCGGTACTGGAGCCCCGTTCCAACACCATGAAAATGGGGCTATCCAAAAATGAGTTGGCGCCGTCACTCGGCCGCGCTGACGAGGTGTTTCTGTATCAGCCGCAGCATATTCCCTGGCAGGTGAGCGAAGTGGCGGAGGCCTGCGTGCAACCTGCGCACTGCAGCGCCGATGTCGATACGCTGGTGGAGATGATCGTGAAAACCGTGCCGCCGGGAGATTTCATCCTGGTGATGAGCAACGGCGGTTTTGGCGGCATCCATGCCAAGCTGCTGGATCAGCTGGCGCAAAGAGCCGCGCGCCAGGGCTGAGGGCGTTTGGCCGAGGCAACGCTTTCTCGCGGCGCGGAAGGTTAACGCCATGCGCCAGGGCAAAAAAACCCCCGCGAGCGGGGGAAAATCGTCTGCTAGACGATGAGGGAATCATCAAATCGCGATGGGTTAATTCCGGACACAGGATTAACTGAGGGTCGCCGCGAAATGATGTGGGTTACAGAGAGTGTTTTACAACATGACACATTGCATAGTGCTGCCAAAAAAGCATGCCCGCCGGGTGGCGCTGATCTGCCAGGCGCTGCCGCGAGCAGCTGTCCCGGTTCTGGCGAACTGACTTACTTGTAAAGCTGGGCGGTGGCGTGCCAGTTGCCGTGTTCATAGGCTTCGGTTACGTGGTAGGCGCGGGCGCCCTTCGCGTCGGCCGCCTGATTCAGCGCCTGATGGATGTCGCTTGGCGCACCGTCGATACCGCTGACGCTAACGCTGCCCATGGGCTGCAAATCTTGAACCTGCTGCAGCGAGATGGAATCCGCGGCGAATGCGCCGAAAGACAATGCGGAAAGCACCGCCATTAAAAGGTAACGCCGTTTTGGTTTTCATCGCTTTATTTCTCATATAACGCTTCATCTATCTCGGACTGTGATGCTTATGACGAAGCTAAGCATACACTAGTAACGAAATGTACTAATGGTTTAATAATGATTATTAATGAAACTTTAAGCTTGCAATCATCCAGGTTATAAACAAAGGTTATTAAATATGCGCAAAAAATGAGCGTATTTTGTTAAAGTAATGTAACATCATGCGCATAAGTTGATGTGGCTAAAAGTGCGGTCTGAGAAAGCATTTCCCACTAGCTTACAGATAACGTCCCTTATTTCTGACATGTAATAGCGGGTGTCACGCTATTTACGTAAGCGCCCCGTGGAGGACGTCTTGAATTATTGGTGGGTTTGTTGTATGAGACAGTAAACCTACGTTACACGCTTATGCTCATTGCATTTTCACATTGTATTGATTTTAATAATTTTTATTTCCATCCCGGTTTGAGTG
>NZ_JBLKSS010000066.1:0-6499 GCF_047607725.1 Sodalis sp. (in: enterobacteria)
CTCAAACCGGGATGGAAATAAAAGTTATTAAAATCAATATAATGTGAAAATGCAATGAGCATAAGCGTGTAACGTAGGTTTACTGTCTCATACAACAAACCCACCAATAATTCAAGACGTCCTCCACGGGGCGCTTACCACCGCTACACCGGTGAAAACGGCGTGATCCCCCGCAGCGCGCGGCTGGTTGAGCTCTATTGCGCCGATTACGCCAATAACCCGGAATTATTGTCCAGTACGCTGTTCGGTTATGTGAAGGGGGCCTTTACCGGCGCGGATAAAAAGAGAAAACCGGTCTGCTGAATGAAGCGGACGGGGGCTTTTTCTTCCTGGACGAAGTTCACCGTCTCTCTGCCGAAAACCAGGAAAAACTATTCCTGTTTATGGATAAAGGTTACTTTTATCGCTTGGGTGATAACCGCCAACCCTTTCACGCCCGCGTACGTTTTCTTTTCGCCACCACCGAAAATAGCGAAAATGTGTTGTTGACGACTTTCCGCCGCCGTATTCCCGTCATTGTCGAATTACCCTCGTCCGAATCACGCCCTTTTAGTGAGAAACTGGCGCTGGTATCCACCTTTTTTCAAGCTGAAGCGCAGCGCTTCAAACAAGACATCCACGTTCCCACAGAATTGATTCGCCATTTGATTACTTCCCCCGGCCGGGGAAATATCGGTGAACTCAAAAACCGCATCAAAGTATTGTGCGCTTCTGCTTTTACGCAGGGCCAAAAGAACTGCATTCGTCATGTCGGTAATCCGCCCGCGCAAGATGACAGCGAAAACGTCATTTTTCATTGGGACGAGAATACATTCCCGGCGTTACCGCTTACGCCGACCAGATCGGTGGCGGGAGAAACTTTGCTGGAGAATTTTTGCCGATCCGCTAATGTCCCGCTATTTGTTCGCAAGCTGGAAGAGCATTACCACGCAACCCTGGGTGAAGCGGCCGCCGGGCGGCTCTACCAGGGGGTGCTATGGAAAACGACTTGATACCCTGCGCGAGTTTACCGAGCTAAGCCGGTTTACGTCTGGGCGAGATGATGGAAAAGGCCGTATTCCACTGTCTGCAATGGTGCCTGCATGACAATGTCTCTCCCGCCGCTATCGAGCATCTCAACGCGGTGACGGAATACATTCCCCAGCGCGCCTGTTTGCTGGCCAGTGAAACCATTTCGCTGCTACAGCGACACTTGCCCGAGATGCCGGCGCCCCTGTTGTATCCGTTGCTGAGCGCCGTTTTTTGCCACCAGGTCGAGCAGGAGCCGCTTATTCAAGGCATTATCGTGGCTCACGGGCTCACCACCGCCTCCAGCATCACGGGAACGGCAAATAATTTGCTGGGGGGATTTTATCTCAAGGCGTTTGATATGCCCCTGTCCGTCGATACTCGAGGGATTATCAGCCATCTCACCACCTGGATTGACAGGCTTAAAGAGCAAGCCGGGATGGTCATATTGGTGGATATGGGGTCGCTCGAGGATATTTACGCCGAAATTAAACTGCACATCCAGGGCGATCTGCTGGTGATGAATAATGTCAGCACCGCGATGGCGCTCGATATTGCGGAGAAAATCCAGCAGCGGTTGTCGATGAAAGAGATCGTCGACGGGATTAAGGGCGCTTGGGAAATTGAGGCGCGCTATTATTCCGGTATTGTCCAAGGCAATAAAATGATCATCTCCTGTATCTCTGCTGAAGGGGTGTCAAAACAGCTGTAGGAGATTACCCGGCGTTATGTGGACGATGAAACGCTTGATGTCGTGACAATGGAATACGACGATCTGAAATGGAAGCTGGCAAAAGCGGACAGCGCGCTATACGGCACAAGATTAATCATTACCACCACGGAACTGAATGCCAACGCTATCCCTATCATTAATGTCAGGAAGCTTATTGGCGATAAGCCCGACCAACTTTGGAAAAATTATTTCTCGACCATCATGTCCTCCGACAGATTGAAACAGATGGTCGATGAGATCGTCATTCTGTTTACCATTGAAGGGGTCGCCAGCCATCTCTCTTTCCTCAATCCGAACGTTATCATCGAAGAGGTGGAAGATGTGGTGAAATTTTTCGAGATGACCTACAACATTCATTTCGAGAGCTACCTGCGCATCAATTTATTTATGCATCTGGCGGCGATGATTGAACGACTGATGACCCACGATGGCTTAAATCATCGCGAAGACAGCGAGCTGACCGATCAGCTGCGCAATTTTATCGCCCTTACCCCGGAAGCCTTTAGGCCGATTATTGCCAAATACCGCTTTGCCATGACCACCACGGAATATCTGATGATTTATGAGCTAATGGAGCCCTGGATCACTGTTGACCAGTCTTTGTTAGTGTTGAAAGCCCAGCGAGATAGTGTGCAGGTTTCTGGAGATGCCTAAACACTAACTATAACTTACTGATAATAAAGATAAATAAAACCTGGCACGCCTTTTGTATCATCTCTCTCACAACTTGGCTTCAACTTTATCTGGAGAGAATGCAATGGCATCGAAGAAGTGGATTGATCTGAATCAGCGAGTCATTATTGTTACCGGCGGGAATTCCGGCATCGGCTCGCATATTGTCAGAGACCTGCTGGAAAATAATGCCCAGGTGATTGTTGCGGATATCCAAATACCGGACTCCGCCTCCCGCGCGGCGGGGGTGGATTATCGCCTGTGCGATATTACCGATCGCATCGCATTTAAACAGTTTGTTGACGACGTGTATCGCCAGTATCAGCGTATCGATGGCCTGGTGAATAACGCGGGGGTAAACCGCGCCCGGCTGTTGGTCGACTATTATAGCGAAACGCCGCAATACGAGTTAAGCGACGACGATTTTGATTTTATGGTGAGGGTGAATCAAAAGGAGCCTTTTATTTGTACTCAAGAAGTCGCCCGCGTCATGATCCGCCAAAAACAAGGCGTGGTGGTGAACATTCTCTTCGAGGCCGGCATTGAAGGCTCAAAAGGACAGAGTTGTTATTCCGCCACCAAAGCCGCCGTGCATGGTTTTACCCTATCCTGGGCGAAGGAGTTGGGTGCGTTCGGTATTCGGGTCGTGGGCGTTGCGCCCGGCATCAATGAGCTGACGCCGATGGGGGATGCCAAGCACCGCGAAGCGCTGGCCTACACGGGCGGTATGAAGATGACAAATATTGATGAAGATTATAGCCAGAGAATTCCTCTCGGACGTCAGGGAAAGCTGGATGAAATTGCCAATTTGGTAACCTGGCTGTTGTCCGATAAGTCAAGCTATATCACAGGCACCACTATAAATATTACGGGAGGCAAATCTCGCGGCTAATCCTTTCCATTTTTGGCAGGAAATTTTATGGATAAATTAAAAGTGGTTCCCTGGTTGTTCGTCATTTCACACGGTCGTTTTGGCAACGAATTGGTTAATAGCTGCGAAATGATCCTGGGTAAGATGTAAGCGCCCCGTGGAGGACGTCTTGAATTATTGGTGGGTTTGTTGTATGGCCCGGTAAGAATATGTTCCGCTACGATGCCTAGTGAACCCGCATCCTATAAGGGACGGCTGTCAGATCATGGATAATCCGGCGATGATAGTGTCCACTTAAATTTTAATGGACACTATCACAAACTTCAGAACCACTAATTTCATATCACTCAAACCGGGATGGAAATAAAAGTTATTAAAATAAATACAATGTAAAAATGCAATGAGCATAAGCATGTAACGTAGGTTTACTGTCTCGTACAACAAACCCACCAATAATTCAAGACGTTCTCCACGGGGCGCTTACGATCTTATCGATCTGCCGGGCGCGGGAGGTCGCCTGGCGTGATTTGGACGCGTTGGCGCTAAAGCGGCTGACGAACGACTGCAGCTCGGCAATCTGGGCTTTTTTCTTGGCATTATCCGCCACCAGCCGCTCACACGCCTGTGTCGATGCCGTCATATACTCGTCATAGTTGCCCGAATAGATGCACAACTCGCCATAATCCAAATCCGCCATATGGGTGCAGACCATGTTCAGGAAATGCCTGTCATGGGAGATGATGATCATCGTGCTGTTGCGCTCATTCAGCACCTGCTCCAGCCAGCGGATGGTATTGATGTCCAGGTTGTTGGTCGGTTCGTCAAGCAACAGAATGTCCGGATTGGCAAACAGCGCCTGCGCCAACAGCACGCGCAGCTTCCAGCCGGGCGCCACCTCGCTCATCGGGCCGTAATGCTGTTCCAGCGGGATGCCGACGCCCAGCAGCAGCTCACCGGTGCGCGCTTCCGCGGTGTAGCCATCCATTTCGCCGTACAGCACTTCCAAATCCGCCACCCGATAACCCTGCGCTTCGCTCATCTCCGGCAGGGCGTAAATGCCATCGCGCTCCTGTTTGACCGCCCACAATTCCGCATGGCCCATGATAACGGTATCCAACACGCTATTTTGCTCAAAGGCGAACTGATCCTGGCGCAATTTACCGAGGCGCTCGTTGGGATCCAGGCTGACATTGCCGGCGGTGGGCGTCAAATCACCGCCCAGAATTTTCATCAGGGTAGATTTACCGCAGCCGTTGGCGCCAATGAGGCCGTAGCGATTGCCGCCGCCAAACTTAACGGAAATATTCTCGAACAGCGGTTTACTGCCGAATTGTATGATGATGTTATTACTTATCAGCAAAGGAAAGACTCTTAATAAAGTGTGAGATTGGCCGTATTATGCCATAAAGCGGCGTGGGATGGCGCCTAATCTGTCGTCTATCGCGACAGGATGGCGCCACGACCGTCAACAGGGCCGTTTCGCAAGCCGGGCCGCGAAAAGGCTACGCCTCACCTTAGAGAAGGATGAACCGAACGCATAGGGGAAGGATCTGCCAGACGCAAAGCGGGATGACTTACGCGCCGATAAAGCAAGGCCAGCCCGGTAGAAGGATGAGTCAACAGGTGTAAAAAGTATTTCGACTAACCCAAAAGGAGGCGTCAGGAAATCTTGTGTCAGGCACGCGGGAGGGTGGCGTTAAACCACAGTGCGGTTAAGTCATGCATGAGAGAGAGGGCGCGTCAGACACCCGTGGTATTCGCCCAGGGAGGCTATAGTCGGGCAATAGTGCGGATTGCGGGTTAAGTCAAAGAGAGAGGTCAAGCACGAGAGAGAAGCTGATGCCGAAGGAGCGCGGCGATCATAAGGCGCGCAAAAACGGCGCGCCTTCACCCGGTGTAACGCCAAACATCCCACCGGAGCAGTCGTCAGGCGGCAAAGCCACAAAGGCTCGCCGCCCGCGAGAGACTGAGAAGCGGTAACCTACACCGGCAATCCAGGTGCCGACGTCTGTAGAACGGATACGGCTTTGTTCATAGGAAACGTCAAGCGCCACGTATTCCATCGGGTTGAACTGCAGACCGGCACCGTAGGCAACACCGACATCGCTGCTGCCGCCACGACGATTACCGTCCTGGGCATTCGAGATGGATTTGCCGTAGCCCAGACCGACTACGCCGTACAGGCTGGCCCAATCATTGATGCGCCAGGCCGGGCCGGCGGTGAAGCCGTAGTACTGACCTTTATCGTAATCACCGCTTTCAGCGCGGTTTTTTTCGATATAGGTGAACGAGGAGATCACGCCCAGCGGCTGGTCATTGTCCCACTCGTAGCGGTATTTTAAGTTGAAGCCGTTGGCTTTGTTCACTACGCCCTGCAGGTCACCCTGTGCGTAACCGGCGGAAACGGTGCTTTCACCTGCTGTTGCGGAACCTGCTGCCACTGCTAAAACGCAAGCTAAAGCTGAAAGACATGCAATTTTTTTCATAACCACCTCAAATGTGAATATACGTCCTAACCATGAAAATATACCAAAACCTAGCATAAAACTCTGCTTAATAATTGTTGTCCAAGTAAAGGTGTCGTGTAATATAAGTAGTTTTCAAATACTTCTATCCTATTAATTTTACTTATGTTTTGATTGGCCGCCGCCAAAGGACCTTTACTTATCCTTACAACATATCCAGAACATTCCGAATCGACCGTTTAAAAAATAGACCTTTACCGATGATTTTGCCTATTTTTTACGTTTTTTTTCACGCTTTCCTACAGGCGAAACGGCAAAAAAAGAAATCTCATTTAATAAGTATTTAATTTTACCGCGCCGCCGGGCTTATTTTCGCCACCCTACGGCAGAAAAAAGCGCTTTTGCGCCTCGTTTAAGAAAGTCTTAAAGCGAAACAATAATTATTCCCAACGCTGCTTCACCCTGCGGGTTTCCAAAGACATATTCCTTTCCTTTAAGGACTATTGGCGACGTGGTGTCGTAAACGGTAGTTATATCCCGCCCGCCGCCCGAAGGCGTTATCCCGCTGCCGAAGAAAGAATAGAGCCAAAGCGGGGGTAATAAAAGCGCCACAGTAAGCGCCCCGTGGAGGACGTCTTGAATTATTGGTGGGTTTGTTGTATGGCCCGGTAAGAATATGTTCCACTACGATGCCTAGTGAACCCGCATCCTATAAGGGACGGCTGTCAGATCATGGATAATCCGGCGATG
>NZ_JBLKSS010000067.1:0-4522 GCF_047607725.1 Sodalis sp. (in: enterobacteria)
GAGTCAGAAGATGAGCGAACACGTGATCGAATATCACTGGAATGGGTGATCGGAAAATATCGGAATAACTGATCGGATGTCGCCGGAACAGATGATCGGATACGTCGGAATCTGCAATGGCACCGCGCTATCCGCTGTCAGCGTCGTTCGGCGGGGACGGGCGGCGCAACGGTATTAGCTGCGAGCGTGCTTGGCTGGATCTGACGGCGCAGCGGCATGGCGCTTTCAGCGCAGGCCGGTTTTAGCTTTCAGCGAAGCCATCACCGCCTGCGGCTGCGCGCGCGTAAATGGCAGGCCGCGCATTGTCCGCAGCCATCACCTTTAATGCCGCTGTAGCAGGTCAGCGTATCATGCCGCACCCGATCAAGTTGATGGTAATAATCCGCCAGCGCCCAAGTTTCAGCTTTGTCCAGCCACATTAACGGCGTGACGAAATTTAATTCGCGCGCCATACCGAGATTGACCGCGTGGTTCAGAGCTTTGATAAAGTCGTCACGGCAATCGGGATAACCGGAGAAGTCCGTCTCGCACACGCCGGTGATGACCGCGTCCGCCTCGACCTGATAGGCGTAAATGGCGGCCAGCGTCAAAAACAGGATGTTGCGGCCGGGCACAAAGGTGCTGGGCAGACCGTCGGGCGTGTCCTCGTAGCCCGGTACCGGAATGTTGTCGCGGGTGAGGCTGCTGACCGCCAGCGCATTAAGCAGGCCGGCGTCGATCACTTTATGCGCCCGCGCGCCCAACTGCATCGCCAGCTCACGGGCGACGGTGATTTCCGCCCGATGGCGCTGGCCATAGTCGAAGGTGACGCAATGGACTTCGTCATACTGACTTAAGGCCTGGATAAGGCAGGTGGTTGAATCCTGCCCGCCGCTAAACACCACCACCGCTCGTTTCATCTGTTGCGTTCACTCTTCATGGCAAAGGGCATAGGGTGCTGTCTCTGCCTGCGGATGAACAGTAGCGGGCGGCGAAGATTGCGGCGGTTGTTTGCCGTTACAGGTTTTCCAGCTCAATCTGCCACGGACGAATATCGCCGATATGTTCCTTAACCCATGTCGGCTGGTAGTAAGTGTTGCTATAGCGTTCGCCGCCGTCGCATAACAGCGTGACGATGGCCCCCGCTTCGCCGGCGGCGCGCATGCGTTTGGCCAGCTGCAGGGCGTCCCACATGTTGGTGCCGGTAGAGCCACCGACGCGGCGGCCGAGCAGCGGCTCCAGCCACCCTAGCGTGGCGATGCTGGCCCCGTCGGGCACGGTTATCATTTCATCGATTACGTCAGGAATAAACGACGGCTCGACCCGGGGCCGGCCAATACCCTCAATACGGCTGGGTCGATTATGGGTCAGTTCGGGATCGTGCTGGCGAAAAAAAGCATGGAATACGGAATTCTCGTAAGCGCCCCGTGGAGGACGTCTTGAATTATTGGTAGGTTTGTTGTATGAGACAGTAAACCTACGTTACACGCTTATGCTCATTGCATTTTCACATTGTATTGATTTTAATAACTTGATGGGGAATTAACAGACGGCGCTGGGCGTACGCTTACTCTTACTGTTGGGGCTGATACTGTTGTTAGCCGGCTGTAGCCACCATGTGCCGCCGCCGGATCCGCGCCTGTCCGATTCCATCATGGTCATTGCCAAGCTAAATGACCAGCTCAATCAATGGTACGGTACACCCTACCGCTATGGCGGTATGAGCCCGAGCGGGCTGGACTGTTCCGGTTTCGTTTACCTTACCTTCCGCGATCGTTTCGACATTCTGCTGCCGCGTACCACCGAAGCGCAGACCGATATCGGCAGTAAAGTCGATCGCGATGTAAGCGCGCCGTGGAGGACGTCTTGAGGGTTTTGGTGGGGTTTGTTTCATGAATTGCGCCCATTAAAAAAATAATKGACATCATCTTCAATAATTTGATGGGGAATTAACAGACGGCGCTGGGCGTACGCTTACTTTAATTCTAACGGCGAACGATAGAAGAGTCTATATCATAATTAAATTCATTATTATGTTATCTAATCAATGAGTTATTGATAAAAACAGCACAACGGGGCGAAATTAAACAAATATCAGGAGAATAGGGGCTATTTAGCAAAAAGGGGTTGCATCAAAACCGCTACAGAGTATAGTGCGCATCCACGGACGCGGGGTGGAGCAGCCTGGTAGCTCTTCGGGCTCATAACCCGAAGGTCGTCGGTTCAAATCCGGCCCCCGCAACCAATTTGCCCGTGGTCAATTAACGCTTTATCGCTTTGTTCATTTCTATCATGACGTAAAACAATAAAGCGTTTTTTTTCGTCTCTCGATCGTGGGGAATTACTGGGGCGAATGTCTCCCGGCGCCGCGGCCCTTTTTGGCAGGATTGCCGGCGTGAGTCGCTCTCCTGCCGTTAGCGCTACCACGACCCTTAACGATTTTGCTCTCGTTAGCGAGCTAACGGCCATTAGCGATCTTGCGGGCGGATATGCTGCGTCATCACCGCCCGCAGGCGCTCACCGTCAGCCTGGCGCACCGCGTCAATCATCTCATCGTGCTCGCGGGCGGATTGTTCAATCCGCGCCCGGGTGGTCCACTGATGCACCGGCGCGGCGCTGGTACGCTGGCGTATTTCCGCCACAAGCGCCACCAGTTCCTGATTACCGCACAGCGACAACAGATGATGATGAAACGCCAGGTTGGCCTCGTACAGCTCCAGGGTGGTGCCGTCGGCCATCAACCGTACGAATTCCGCCGCCAGCCGCTCAAGCAGCGCGATATCCGTCGCGGTGGCGGCGGTGGCGATACGACCGGCAACGCCGGTTTCCAGCAAAATACGGATCTCCGCCACCTGCCCTTCCTGCCGGCCATCGGGTCGATAGACATGGTAACCACGGTTGTGGACATGGGCCACCAGCCGCTTTTGTGCCAGCCGATCCATGGCGCGGCGCACTTCCGGCCGGCCGCAGCGATAACGCTGTTCCAGATCGATTTGTTTCAACCAGGCGCCGGGCGCCAGCAAGCCGGTCTGGATATCGTGCAGGATCAATTCGGTGACCTTATCGGTCATTATCGCCGACGACGCCGGTCGTTTCTGCTTAGGCATAAAGGATTTCTCACAGTTTATCGGCGCATTCTGCCACCGCGCCGCGCCTATTGCCACCTTATCGCCAACGCGGTGGTCATAGCTTTCTCTTATAGGCGCGGTTAAACGTTGCACAATCAAAATAGGCGACGTAAATTGGTGCCAATTTTGGTAAACATTTTGGAACCGCGTCATGTCTACTTCCGTCAACGACCTGCTGGACGCGCATATCGCCGCGAAACAGGCCGCCTTCTGTGCGTTAAGCGATCTTGTTTGGGACACCCCCGAAACCAATTATCTGGAATACCAATCGGCGGCCGCCCATAAAGCCCTCTTGGAAAAAGAGTGCTTCCGGGTACAGACCGGCCTGGCCGGCCTGCCGACGGCGGTGATGGGGGAAGCGGGCGAAGGCGGACCGGTCATCGCCATTCTCGGTGAATTCGACGCTCTGCCCTGCCTTAGTCAGCAGGCCGGCGTCGCCGAACCGCGTCCGCAAGTCAACGGCGGCAACGGCTACGGCCATAATCTGCTGGGCGCCGGCTCGCTGCTGGCGGCGACGGCGGTGAAGGATACGCTGGCCGCACTCGGTATCAAAGGCCGAGTGCGCTATTACGGCTGCCCGGCGGAAGAAGGCGGCTCGTCAAAAGGGTTTATGGTGCGCGACGGGGTATTCGATGATGTGGATATTACCATTTCCTGGCATCCGGCAGCGTTCACCGGCGTGAACAACCCCATTTCGCTGGCCTGCAATGAACTGAATTTTCATTTCAGCGGCCGTGCCGCCCATGCCGCCGCCTCCCATCATCTGGGCCGCTCGGCGCTGGATGCGGTCGAACTGATGAATGTCGGCGTCAACTATCTGCGCGAGCATATGCCGTCAACGGCCCGTATTCACTACGCGGTCACCGATACCGGCGGCCATTCGCCGAACGTGGTCCAGGCAAAAGCGACGGTGCGCTATTTGATCCGCTCGCGCACGCTGCCGGACCTGCTGGCGCTAGTGGAGCGCGTGAAAAACGTGGCGCGCGGCGCCGCCCTGATGACGGAAACCACCTTAAGCCACGAAGTGCTTAGCGGTGACGCCAACCTGGTGGGCAACACCCCGCTCGAACAGCTCATGCATCGGCATATCGAGCGGCTTGGTCCGTCGCCGTTCGACGAGGCGGATCGCAGCATCGCCGCCGAATTTCAGCAAACCTTCAGTCCGGACGATATCGCCGCTTCCTTTGGCCGATTCGGCCTGCCGGTGCGTAACGATGTCCCCCTGTGCGATGTGGTGTTTGCGCCAGAAAGCGGCGACGGGACCCTGGTCGGCTCGTAAGCGCCCCGTGGAGGACGTCTTGAATTATTGGTGGGTTTGTTGTATGGCCCGGTAAGAATATGTTCCACTACGATGCCTAGTGAACCCGCATCCTATAAGGGACGGCTGTCAGATCATGGATAATCCGGCGATGATA
>NZ_JBLKSS010000068.1:0-36486 GCF_047607725.1 Sodalis sp. (in: enterobacteria)
GTGGAGCCGGAAGCGTATCTGCGCCATGTGCTGGCGATTATCGCGGATCATCCCATCAACAAAATCAAAGAGCTCCTGCCGTGGAACCTCACCATCCCTGCTGAATAACTGTCAATACGGCGCTGGGCGTACGCTTACAAAAACAGCGTGTCCGGATCTCCGCGCCGAGCGGCTATCATCAGCAAGTCATTCGCGTTACTGGTAAAAATGACGTCCGGCGTGGGATGCTGCCTCACCCGCAACTGCCCGTCGCACAGCGTCATCGCCCAGCTCAGCCCTAGGTCGTCGACATTGATTTGCAACCAGCGGCCATCCAGAAAGTCCAATTCGCCTTCTTCCAGCGCTGAACGAAACTGCCAGTGCAATACCTGTTCCAGGACCTGGCGCCGTACGGCAAATGGGGTCAGTTTAATCGGCAAGCGCAACAGCGACGGCCCCCGGCGCACCAGCTGTGCTCGTAGTTTCTCCCACACTGTTTTCACTCCTTCAAAAAAAGTTATTGCCCATTTTGCCACAGCGGCCGGCGCACGCAGGGGCCTATATCAATGTTTCGCACAAAAACGTCGCGATTTACCACCGCCGGCGGCGGTTTTCCCCTGCCATTACGCCATAAACTGCCCCAAATCAAAATCCCTTCCCCCACCCTTATTTACAATTGCCGACAGGCCCGCGTGGCAAATGCTGTTAATTCAGCCTGTTGGCCTGGAATTATTTCTTGCCCTTGCCGGCTTCGGCAACGGGTGGCCACTTCTTGGGAGCTTTATGGAACTGCTCTGCCCAGCCGGTAATCTACCGGCACTCAAGGCGGCGATTGATAATGGCGCCGACGCGGTGTATATCGGCCTGAAGGACGATACCAACGCCTGTCATTTCGCCGGCCTCAATTTTACCGATCAGCGCTTACAGGAGGCGGAGCGCTATGTGCACCGTCACAGGCGCAAGCTGCATATCGCTATCAATACCTTTGCCCATCCCGACGGTTATGCACGCTGGCAGCACGCGATAGACATGGCGGCGCAGAGCGGCGCCGACGCGCTGATTCTGGCAGACCTGGCGAGATGCTGGCCTATGCCGCCGAGCGCTATCCCGCCATAGAGCGCCATGTTTCGGTGCAGGCCTCCGCCACCAATCAGGCGGCTATCCGCTTTTATCAGCAACAGTTCGACGTCGCGCGGGTGGTCCTGCCACGCGTGCTGTCGATCCATCAGGTGAAACAGCTCACGCAAGTAAGCCCGGTGCCGCTGGAAGTGTTTGCCTTCGGCAACCTTTGTATCATGGCCGAAGGACGCTGCTATCTCTCGTCCTATTTAACCGGTGAATCACCCAACACGGTCGGCGCCTGCTCACCGGCGCGTTTTGTCCGCTAGCAGCAAACCGCCGCCGGGATGGAGGCACGGCTCAACGATGTGCTGATTGACCGCTATCAACCCGATGAAAATGCCGGTTACCCCACCCTGTGCAAGGGCCGCTATCTGGTGGACGGGCAGCGCTATCACGCGTTGGAAGAGCCCACCAGTTTGAATACGCTGTCGCTGCTGCCGGCGCTATTCACCGCCAATATTGCCTCGGTGAAAATCGAAGGACGCCAGCGCAGCCCCGCCTATGTCAGCCAGGTCACCCGCGTGTGGCGGCAGGCCATCGATCGCTGCCGCGCCAATCCCGACGCCTACCAGCCGGAGGATGCCTGGAATCAGACGCTGGCGGCAATGTCGGAAGGCGTTCAGACCACCCTCGGCGCTTACCACCGCCGCTGGCAGTAACAGGAGAGTCAGACATGCGCTATTCTCTCGGGCCGGTACTGTACTATTGGCCTAAACAAACGCTGGAGACCTTCTACCAGCAGGCGGCGGAAAGCCAGGCCGATATTATCTATTTAGGTGATTAGGTGAAACCGTTTGCAGCAAGCGCCGATTAATGAAAACCGGCGACTGGCTGGCAATGGCCAAGCGTCTGCTGCCGAGCGGCAAACAGATCATTATTTCCACGCTGGCGCTGATCCAGGTGCCCTCCGAACTCACTGAGCTGAAACGCTACTTGGATAACGGCGAGTTTTTACTCGAGGCCAATGATCTCGGCACGGTGCAGCTGGCGGCGGAGCAGCGGCTGCCCTTCGTCGCCGGCCCAGCCCTGAATTGCGATAACGCTTATACGCTGCGCATTTTGCTCAAGCAAGGGATGGTGCGTTGGTGTATGCCCGTCGAGCTGTCGCGCGAATGGCTGAGCAACACGCTGGTACAGTGCGAAGAACTGGGGATCCGCGGCCGTTTTGAGGTGGAAGTTTTCAGCTATGGCCATCTGCCGCTCGCCTGGTCTGCGCGCTGTTTCACCGCCCGTTCGGAGAACCGGTCGAAGGATGAGTGCGAAACCTGCTGTATCCATTACCTCCAGGGACGGCCGGTGATGACGCAGGAGCAGCAACAGGTCTTCGTGCTGAACGGCATCCAAACCCAGAGTGGCTACTGCTATAACCTGATTAATGAACAGGTTTCCATGGCAGGGCTGGTGGATGTGGTACTCTTCTCGCCTCAGGACTTGTCCACGCCTGGGCAGGTGGCGGCGTTTCGCGCCAACCAGCAGGGGCATCATGGCGCGGTGCTGAGCGGGCAGAAAGAATGCAACGGTTACTGGCGACGCATTCCCGGCCTGGCGCTGGTGGAATAAAGCCCTTGATGCGGGCAAACACGCCGGCGACGCGACGCACCAGCACGAGTGATGTGACCCTTCACGCCGGCGCCACGACGGGCCACCGGCACGCTAAGAGTAACACCCTTGGCGCCTCGCCACCCTTCAAGCCATCGCCGGCTTAATAACCATAATAAATAATGGGCTATCGCTGCCCGTATTTTTAGTTAATACTCATAGTTATCATTAGCCGACAAAGTTGCGGCACAGACAACCTGTGAGTATGCCCATGCTGACTAAACAGACACCGATTCCCTTTTCCGTACTGGATCTCGCTCCGGTGCCACAGGGCGCGACGCGTTCCATGCCTCCCTGGATTTGGCGCGCCACGCCGAGCAATGGGGTTACCACCGCTACTGGATGGCGGAACATCATAATATGACCGGCATCGCCAGCGCCGCCACCTCGGTGCTGCTGGGGCATATCGCCAACGGTACCACCACCCTGCGCGTCGGCTCCGGCGGCGTCATACTGCCGAACCACTCACCGCTGGTGATTGCCGAGCAGTTCGGCCCGCTGGCAACCCTCTACCCCGGCAGGGTGGATTTGGGGCTAGGCCGCGCACCAGGTACCGATCAGAGCACCATGCTGGCGCTGCGCCGGCATCTTGCCAATGACGTAGATAACTTCCCTCGCGATGTACAAGAGCTGTTAGGCTACTTCGACGACGTCAAACCGGGCCAGCCGGTGCAGGTGGTCCCCGGTCAAGGATTACATGTGCCGATTTGGCTGCTCGGCTCAAGCCTCTACAGCGCACAACTGGCGGCGGCAATGGGCCTGGCCTTCGCTTTCGCCTCCCATTTCGCGCCGGACATGTTGTGGCAGGCGCTGAGTCTGTATCGCGAGCATTTCACGCCGTCGCCCACCCTGGCACAGCCTTACGCCATGGTCTGTATCAACGTGATCGCCGCCGACAGTGAACGCGACGCCCGCTTCCTGCTTCCTGCTTCCTGTTCACCTCGATGCAGCAGCAATTTATCAATTTGCGCCGCGGCCGGCCGGGCCCGTTGCCGCCGCCGGTGGAAGATATCGAGGCGCTGTGGTCGCCGGGTGAGCAATACGGTGTTGATCAAGCTTTGCGGCTGTCGGTTGTTGGTGATGCCGCGCAGGTCAAGAGCGGACTGAAGGCCCTGATAAAAGAGACCGGCGCCGACGAACTGATGATCAACGGCCAGATTTTTGATCATCAGACGCGTCTGCGCTCATTTGAAATTGCCATGGCGGCGCGAGAACACGTGCAGGAGTGAGCCCCGCTGAGGACCGTCGGCTGAGTCAATGCCCATTGGCGCCCCCGGCGCGGAACACCATAAAAAAACCCGCCGACAGGCGGGTTTTTGATTATCAGCGGCACGGCATGAACACAGCTGCGCCCGTAGGTCTATCGGGTCAACGGGGGGCGACCTCCCGCCTGTTCCCCATCGAGTGGCGGGGCCTGGTCACCGACCTTCACCACCCAACGCGAAACGCCGCCCGTAGGCGGCGTTCGTTCGTCATACCTGGCGACAACCTCGGCGATTATGCATCGCCACCGAAACTGCGGCGGCCGGCCGGTGCGGCGTCACTGTCACGGCGCGCGCTGGCCGTCACGGTTGAACCGACGTTCGCTACCGGCAGCGCCATCGCGGCGATCGCCGAAGCTGCGACGGCCGCCATCACGGCGTTCACGGCGCGGCGGGCGCTCGCCGCCATCCCGGCGCTCGTCGCGCTCGCGGAATTCACGGCGCGGACGGCGTTCAATCACCGGATCCGGCGGCAGGATCAACGGGCGTTCGCCTTGGGCCATTTTCAACAACGCCGCGGCCAGCGTTTCCATTTCCAGCTCTTCCGCCGGCTGCAGTTTAGCCAGCAGGGCGCGGTACATATCCAGATCGCTACTTTCCAGCTGGTTTTGCACCTGGGCGGCAAACTTGGCCAGGCGGCGGGTGCTCAGCACCTCGGCGGTCGGCAGTTCCACTTCGGGGATGGTCAGTTTCATGATGCGTTCGATATTGCGTAACAGACGGCGCTCGCGGTTTTCCACGAACAGCAGCGCCCGACCTGCGCGGCCGGCACGACCGGTACGGCCGATACGGTGTACGTAGGATTCGGAATCCATCGGAATATCGTAGTTCACGACCAGGCTAATGCGATCAACGTCCAGGCCGCGGGCGGCGACGTCGGTTGCGATCAGAATATCCAGGCGGCCATCCTTCAAGCGATCAAGCGTCTGCTCGCGCAGCGCCTGGTTCATGTCGCCGTTCAGGGCAGCGCTGTTGTAACCGCTGAGCTCCAGCGCTTCGGCCACTTCCAGCGTGGCGTTTTTGGTACGCACGAAGATAATGGCGGCGTCGAAATCTTCCGCTTCCAGGAAACGCACCAGCGCTTCATTCTTGCGCATGCCGTGAACGGTCCAGTAGCTCTGGCTGATATCGGGACGGGTGGTCACGCTGGATTGAATACGCACTTCCTGCGGCTCGTTCATGAAACGGCGGGTAATACGACGAATCGCTTCCGGCATGGTGGCGGAGAACAGCGCGGTTTGGTGCTGTGCGGGCACCTGCGCCAGGATGTTTTCCACGTCTTCGATAAAGCCCATGCGCAGCATCTCATCAGCTTCGTCCAGTACCAGCCCGCTCAAATTGGACAGATCCAGCGTGCCGCGCTTCAAATGGTCCAGCAGGCGGCCCGGGGTGCCGACCACAATCTGCGGCCCCTGGCGCAGCACGCGTAACTGCACGTCATAACGCTGTCCGCCGTACAGGGCGACCACGTTGACGCCTTTCATATGCTTGGCGAAATCGGCGCAGGCTTCCCCGACCTGTACCGCCAGTTCGCGGGTCGGCGCCAGCACCAGCACCTGCGGCGCGGCCAGTTCGGGATTGATATTGTGCAGCAGAGGCAAAGAGAAGGCCGCGGTTTTACCGCTGCCGGTCTGCGCCATGCCCAGTACGTCACGACCGGCCAACAGATGCGGAATACAGGCGGCCTGGATGGGTGACGGCTTTTCATAACCGAGATCGGTCAGTGCGTTAAGGATAGGAGCTTTCAGTCCCAGATCGACAAAAGAGGTTTCTACTTCAGACATGTACACGTGCCTCATTTCTTAATGGCGGCCAGTCTACATACCTCGTCGTGAAAACTTTCATTCATTTTCATCAAAAGTGTGAACCGGCTCAAATTGGATTTAAAACGAAAAAAACAAGCTCTCACCCACGCAGGTGAAAAAAAGAGTAATGCGGGCTACGTATGTTTTGTTCGTCAGCTATTGCTGGTCCGATTCTGATAGGTCGTCTTACCCTTGGCCTAAAAGCGCCAATTCCAACAATGCATAGCGGTGCTCAACAAAGTTATGCACGTTGTTAGCAACCGTCAGTTTGAACAGCGCCGAAGCGGCGTTCTTGTCCCCCAGACTCAGGTAGTGTTTACCTAAATAGAAGTCAGTTTCACTGAGATGCTCGGCGAGCGAAGTGTTATCCGTTGCGTCCGCCTTGAGGCTCGCCATCAGCGTCGATTCGCTAATGTCCCCCAGGTAGAACTCGACAATATTCCATCCCCATTGCCCTTTATTCGCCCTCACATAACGGCTTTGCAGCGCGTTATGCGCTTTCCCACCGTCGATTTTTTTCTCGACCAGGAAAAGCCACAGCGAGCGGAAGGGATCGTTTGGGTCGTCGCGATAAAACGCCTGCAGATCATCCTGCGCTAAACGGTAGCGGCCTCCGTAATACAGGGCGATGCCACGGTTTAAATACGCGTAGTTGTAAGTTGGATCAAGCTCTAGTACAGAATCAAACGTTTCATAGGCGGCATCGTAATTGCCCGCCTGCGTTAAGTATATGCCGAGATAATTAAAAACTTCCGGCATATCGGGTCGGATTGCTAGCGCCTGTGAAAAATCATTGCTCGCCAGCGCTCTCAGCCCAAGACTATCATACAGCACTCCGCGCTCATATAATAGCTGTGCTCGTTCATCATCGGTAAGGGCTCGGCTCGCCAGTATCTGTTCCATACGCGCCAGAATGACTTCTTGTTGTAGCTTGGGCTGCAAAGGTACGGCCAGAACGCTATCTTTACTACGCCAATCACTGTTGCTGCATCCTGCCAGCATTAACGCCATTGCAACGAACCACCAGCGCAAGTAAGGCCTCATTTCCCACTCCCGAAGAAAAACATTGGATGAACGTCCTGTCCCCCATCGGCTTAATACAAGGCATCCCGCCCTTGTGATACGAACAGCTCCCCACCGGGGTAAGGAGCTGTTAAATGCGCTAACAGTTTAAGGCTATTCTGCTTCAGGCACCACGGCGTCCTGGCTGGGGGCACTGGCTTCCTTGATGCTCAGACGAACACGACCCTGACGGTCAACTTCCAGAACCTTGACCGGCACTTCCTGGCCCAGTTCCAGATAATCAGCCACTTTCTCTACACGCTTATCGGCAATCTGGGAGATATGCACCAGCCCTTCTTTGCCGCCGCCGATGGCAACAAAGGCACCGAAGTCCACGATGCGGGTCACTTTACCATTATAGATACGGCCCACTTCGATTTCCGCGGTGATCTCTTCAATGCGGCGAATCGCGTGACGGGCTTTATCGCCGTCGGTGGCCGCCACTTTCACGGTACCGTCATCTTCGATTTCGATCGTCGTGCCGGTTTCTTCGGTCAGCGCGCGAATAACCGAGCCGCCTTTACCAATCACGTCCTTGATCTTATCGGGACTGATTTTAATCGTATGAATGCGCGGCGCGAATTCGGAAATATCGCCACGCGGTGAGCTGATTGCCCGCTCCATCACGCCGAGGATGTGCATGCGCGCGCCCTTGGCCTGATTCAGCGCCACCTGCATGATTTCGCGGGTGATGCCTTCAATTTTAATGTCCATCTGCAGCGCGGTGACGCCTTCACGGCTGCCTGCAACTTTGAAATCCATATCGCCCAGATGATCTTCATCACCCAGAATATCGGATAACACCACAAAGTTGTCGCCTTCTTTCACCAGACCCATGGCGATACCGGCAACGGCCGCCTTGATGGGCACCCCGGCGTCCATCAGCGCCAGCGACGCGCCGCACACGGAAGCCATGGAGGAGGAGCCGTTGGATTCGGTGATTTCCGATACCACGCGCACGGTGTAGGGGAATTCGCTGGCGTTCGGCATCACCGCCAGAACACCGCGCTTCGCCAGACGGCCGTGGCCGATTTCCCGGCGCTTCGGCGACCCCACCATGCCGGTTTCACCGACGCAGTACGGAGGGAAATTATAGTGTAGCAGGAAATGGTCTGTCCGTTCACCCGTCAATTCATCAATATTCTGCGCATCGCGTTCGGTGCCAAGGGTAGCGGTGACCAACGCCTGGGTTTCGCCGCGGGTGAACAGTGCCGACCCATGGGTACGCGGCAGTACGCCGGTGCGCACGTCCAGGCCGCGAATCATATCTTTTTCACGGCCGTCGATACGCGGCTCACCGCGCAATACGCGGCTGCTCACCACATTTTTCTCCAGCGTGCCCAGGATGTCTTTGATTTCGCCTTCGTCCAGGGTTTCGTCCTGGCCCGTCAGCGCTTCCACGACATCGGCCTTGATAGCGTCCACCGCGGCATAGCGCTCTTGCTTTTCGGTGATGCGATAGGCGTCGCCCAGACGGGATTCCGCCAGCTCGGCGACCCGCGCCTGAAGAGCGACGTTAACGTCCTGCGCCTGCCATTGCCATTTCGGCTTGCCGGCTTCAGCCACCAGCTGATTGATGTTGTCGATCACCACCTGCTGCTGATCGTGGCCGTACACCACGGCGCCCAGCATTTGATCTTCGCTTAACAGCTGCGCTTCAGATTCCACCATCAGCACCGCATTCTGGGTACCGGCCACCACCAGATCCAGGCGGCTATCAGCCAGTTCAGCCTGGGTCGGGTTCAGCACGTACTGGTCGTTGATGTAGCCCACGCGCGCGGCGCCGATAGGGCCGCTGAACGGAATACCGGACAGGCTCAGCGCGGCGGAAGCGCCAATCATCGCCACGATATCGGGGCTCACCTGCGGATTAACCGATACCACGGTGGCGATAACCTGCACTTCGTTCAGGAAACCTTCCGGGAACAGCGGACGGATCGGACGGTCGATCAGACGCGAAATCAGCGTTTCGCCTTCGCTCGGACGGCCTTCACGTCGGAAGAATCCGCCTGGGAAACGGCCCGCGGCATAGGTCCGCTCTTGATAGTTGACGGTGAGCGGGAAGAAGCTCTGTCCCGGTTTTGCTTGTTTGGCGCCCACAACGGTCACAAACACCGCCGTGTCGTCCATGCTTACCATGACTGCGGCAGTCGCCTGACGGGCCATCATACCGGTTTCCAGCGTGACGGTATGTTGACCGTATTGAAACTTGCGAACAATCGGATTTAGCAAAATAATTTCCTTTTTCAAAGTGCGCGACGCTCTCAAACCGGCCGCCCACCGTTGACGAACAACCTTCTCATCGCATCCTCGCGACTAATGACAATCTTTATCCCGCGGAATAAAGCCTCTCATTAGCCGCGCGAACCTCAGCAATGGAAGAATCTACTTAGCGTCCACCGCGGCGCGGGCGGAAGTATTTCCCGCCCCGGGGTGAGCGCTGCCTAGAAGAAAGGGGCCACATAAGGCCCCTTTCTCCTGAAACTGTCTGGCTTAGCGACGCAGAGCCAGGCGTTCGATAAGACTGGTGTAACGCGCCACATCTTTGCCCTTCAGGTAGTCGAGCAGCTTACGACGCTGTGAAACCATACGCAGCAGACCACGGCGGCTGTGGTGATCTTTTTTGTGTTCCGCAAAATGGCCCTGCAGATGGCTAATCTGAGCGGTTAAAAGAGCAACCTGAACTTCAGTGGAACCACTGTCTTTGGCATCATGGCCGAAATCAGAAACAATTTTCGCTTTCGCTTCAACACTTAGAGACATTATAACACTCCAAAATGATTGTGAAATAATAGATGGGCGCCGATCTCTAATTCAGCCACCCGCTTTCAGTAAGCCGCGCTATTCTACTCTCAGCCCGTGCCGATCGCAAGGCGATTACATGATCAGGCACGCGGTTCCGCAATCAGCCGGCCTGGTGCGGCGATTTCGCCGATGCCGAAAAAGCACCCGGCGTCCCCCTCGGTCAGGCGTACCAGACCGGCCTGCGGCTGCGCTGTAACCGCTACCGTTTGCCCGAGCCGTACCCGCGCGGCGATATCAGACGACAGATTAACCGCCGGCATATCCGCCACCGCGCTGTCCATCGGCAACAGCTGCGCCAGGGTTTTCGGCGCCTCCGGCGCGTCGGCGGCGATGGCCTGCAGCGCCGCAAGCGTTACCATACGCTCGGTGGGGTAGCGGGCGACCGCCAGCCGACGCAGTGCCGTGACGTGCGCGCCGCAGCCGAGACGTTCACCCAAATCGTCGATAATGGTACGAATATAGGTTCCTTTGGAACAATGAATTTCCAATTCCACCTCTGTCAGATCCCAGTGGTGTAACTGCAAATCGTATACGTGGGATAGGGCGCGCCTCGCGCTCTACCGTGATACCTTTGCGCGCGTACTCGTACAGCGGACGCCCCTGATGCTTTAGCGCCGAAAACATCGACGGCACCTGGCTGCTTTCGCCCCGGAAGTGGTCCAGCGCCGCCTCCAGCCGCGCCTGGTCCAGCGATACCGGCCGGACACTGACCGTCTGGCCCTCGGCATCGGAGGTATCGGTGCGTTCGCCGAGCCGGGCGGTCACCCGGTAGTGTTTATTGGCCTCCAGCAAATGCTGGGAAAACTTGGTCGCCTCGCCGAGGCAGACGGGCAGCATGCCGGTCGCCAGCGGATCCAGCGCGCCGCTATGCCCGGCTTTGTTGGCGCGAAACAGCCGTTTCACCTTTTGCAACAGATCGTTGGACGAAAGCCCGAGCGGTTTATCCAGCAAGACGATACCGTCGATATCACAGCCACGGCGACTTGGACGGCCCATCAGTCTTCCTTATCCTCGCTGCCTTCATCGTCCGCCGGGCTTGTGCCGCGGCGCAGGCGGTCGTTTTGCACCACCTGGCTGACCAGGTTAGACATGCGCATGCCTTCCACCAGCGAATTATCGTAGGCGAACGTCAGCGCAGGCACTACGCGCAGGCGCATGGCTTTGCCCAGTAGGCTACGAATAAAACCCGCCGCATCCTGTAGCGCCCGGACGCCGGTTTTCACCTGTTCGGGGGTATTGTCATTCAAAAAAGTGACGAACACCTTGGCATAAGCCAGATCGCGCGAGATTTCAACGCCGGACACCGTCGCCATGCCGACGCGAGGATCTTTGATTTCGCGCTGCAAGATGATGGCGATTTCCTTTTGCATCTCCTGCACGACACGCTGGGTGCGGCTATATTCTTTGGCCATGGTAAATTCTCCAGACAAGCAGGGGGGGGGGCTTTCCGCCCCCCTGTGATATGCGCTGCCGATAACGCGTTATCAGGCAATGGTACGTTGGATCTCGATGGTTTCAAAGACTTCGATCACGTCGCCTGAGCGCACGTCGTTGTAGTTCTTCACGCCGATGCCGCACTCCATGCCGTTACGCACTTCGTTGACGTCATCTTTAAAGCGGCGCAGCGACTCCAGTTCACCTTCGTAGATCACCACGTTTTCACGCAGCACACGGATTTTGTTGTGACGCTTCACCACGCCTTCCGTCACCATACAGCCGGCGATAGCGCCGAATTTCGGTGAACGGAACACATCGCGCACTTCCGCCAGACCAATGATTTCCTGTTTGTATTCCGGCGCCAGCATGCCGCTCATCGCCTGTTTGACTTCATCAATCAAATCGTAGATAACCGAGTAATAGCGCAGATCCAGGTTCTCCGCTTCGATGACGCGGCGAGCGGATGCATCGGCACGCACGTTAAAGCCCAGCAGGATGGCGTTGGAAGCCGCCGCCAGCGTCGCGTCGGTCTCGGTAATGCCGCCCACGCCGGAGCCGACAATCTTCACCTTCACCTCGTCGGTGAACAAATTCTCCAGCGCGTCGCTGATGGCTTCGGCGGAACCCTGTACGTCAGACTTCAGCACGATGTTCAGCTCGGACACTTCACCTTCGGTCATGTTGGCGAACATGTTTTCCAGTTTGGACTTCTGCTGGCGCGCCAGTTTGACTTCGCGGAACTTGCCTTGACGATACAGCGCCACTTCACGCGCTTTCTTCTCGTCGCGCACCACCGTCGCTTCATCACCGGCGGCCGGCACCCGGGACAGACCGAGGATCTCGACCGGTATCGACGGGCCGGCGGAAGCCACATCACGGCCCACTTCATCGCGCATGGCGCGCACGCGGCCGTACTCGAAACCGCACAGGACAATGTCGCCCCGATTCAGGGTACCTTCACGTACCAGCACGGTCGCGACCGGGCCACGGCCCTTGTCCAGGAAGGATTCGATGACGACACCGCTGGCCATGCCGTTGCGGATCGCTTTCAGCTCCAGCACTTCGGCCTGCAGCAAGATGGCGTCCAGCAGTTCGTCAATACCCTCGCCGGATTTGGCGGAAACATGCACGAACTGGCTTTCACCGCCCCACTCTTCCGGAATGACGCCGTATTGGGTCAGCTCATTCTTGACCCGATCCGGATCCGCTTCCGGCTTATCGATCTTGTTAACCGCCACCACCACCGGTACTTTTGCCGCTTTGGCGTGCTGGATAGCTTCGATAGTCTGCGGCATCACGCCGTCATCGGCAGCCACCACCAGCACCACGATATCCGTCGCCTGCGCACCGCGGGCGCGCATTGCGGTAAAGGCCGCATGCCCCGGGGTATCGAGGAAGGTTATCATGCCGTTATCGGTTTCCACATGATAGGCGCCGATATGCTGGGTAATGCCCCCGGCCTCGCCTGCCGCCACCTTGGTGGAGCGGATATAGTCCAGGAGCGAGGTTTTACCGTGGTCGACGTGGCCCATGATGGTCACTACCGGCGCGCGGGATTCCGCGGCGGCGGAGCTGCCGGTGTCGCGGTCGGACATCACCGACTCTTCCAGCTCGTTCTCACGGCGCAAAATCACCTTGTGGCCCATTTCTTCCGCCACCAGTTGCGCGGTTTCCTGATCGATCACCTGGTTGATGGTCGCCATGGCGCCCAGCTTCATCATCGCTTTAATGACCTGAGAGCCTTTCACCGCCATCTTGTTGGCCAATTCCGCCACGGTGATGGTTTCGCCGATGATCACATCGCGGTTCACCGCCTGTGCCGGCTTGTTAAAGCCCTGCATCAAGGTACTCGGTTTACGCTTGCTCTTGCCGCCACGGCCCACGGCACGCGCTTCTTCGCGATCGGCCTTGGATTCGGACAAACGGCTGGTCTTCTTCTGCTTGGTGGCTTTACCGCCGCGGGTGCGGCTGCGGCGATCGCCTTCCACTTTGCGATCGTTTTCGTCTTCAGCTTCTCGGGCGTGATGGGAGGTAGTGACGTGGTAATCGGTGGTATCTTCCTCCGCCGGCTCAGGCGCGTTATCCCAGGTGCCGCCACGTTCTTCGGCCATACGACGCGCTTCTTCCGCGACCTGGCGAGCCTTTTCTTCGACCTTGCGACGCGTTTCCTCTTCCGCTTTGCGTCTTAGCTCCGCGGCTTCGGCTTCACGGCGAGCTTTTTCAGCCGCCTGTGGTGACTTGGTCATAGTATTGGTCTGCTGGTTAGTCAATTTATCACTTTCCGCTGCCACACGTTTCGCTTTTTCGGCGGCTTCACGCTGGGCCTGCTGCTGAGCCAACTCTTCCGCTTCACGCCGGACCTGTTCTTCCGCTTCAGCCTGCTCTTGCGCCGGCGGATCGCGTTGCACATAGGTGCGCTTCTTGCGCACTTCGATTTGCACCGACTTACTTTTACCGCCGGTGCTGGGAATATTCAAGGTGCTGCGCGTTTTGCGCTGCAAAGTTAATTTATTGGGCGCCGCGCCGCGATCGCGGTTCAGGTGCGCCAGTAAGGTTTCTTTTTCCTGCTGGGTCACAGAATTCAGTGCGGTTTTATCAATGCCCGCATCAGCAAATTGCTGTACCAGGCGATCGACCGGAGTCTGTATTTCTGCGGCGAGCGATTTTACGGTTACATCTGTCATGCTGTTCCTTTCCTGCTACAGTTTATTACGCGTTGTCGCCAAACCAGCAAATATTGCGCGCGGCCATAATCAGCTCGCCGGCTTTTTCACTACTCAGCCCTTCAATATCTGACAGGTCGTCGACACCCTGTTCGGCAAGATCTTCCAGCGTACAAACACCACGCGCCACCAGCTTGAACGCCATGTCGCGCTCAAGTTCAGGCAGACCCAGCAGGTCTTCAGCCGGTACGCCCGCGCCGCGATTCTCTTCCTGCGCCAGGGCAAGCGTGGTCAGCGCATTCTTCGCCCGTTCGCGCAGCGCTTCCACCGTTTCTTCATCGAGCCCTTCAATTTCCAGCAGTTCGTTTATCGGTACGTAGGCCAGCTCCTGAAGAGATGAGAAACCTTCCTCCACCAGTACCGTAGCGAACTCTTCATCGATATCCAGATTGCGGGTAAAGATATCGATGGCCGCATGGGCTTCAGCTTGATGTTTTGCCTGCAGATCCTCTACCGTCATTACGTTCAGCTCCCAGCCGCTAAGCTGGGAAGCAAGCCGGACGTTTTGTCCGTTGCGGCCGATAGCCTGGGCAAGATTGCCCGCTTCTACCGCGATATCCATGGTGTGCTTGTCCTCGTCCACCACGATGGAGGCGACATCGGCAGGGGCCATGGCGTTAATAACGAACTGGGCCGGGTTGTCATCCCACAGCACGATATCGATGCGTTCACCGCCCAATTCGCTGGACACCGCCTGGACGCGCGCGCCGCGCATGCCGACGCAGGCGCCGACCGGATCAATACGCTTGTCGTTGGTCTTCACGGCGATTTTCGCCCGTGAGCCCGGATCGCGGGCGGCGGCCTTGATTTCAATCACTTCTTCACCGATTTCCGGCACTTCAATGCGGAACAGCTCTACCAGCATCTCCGGCCGCGACCGGCTGACAAACAGCTGCGCGCCGCGCGCTTCCGGACGTACAGAATATAACACGCCACGAATACGGTCGCCGGGGCGGAAGTTTTCACGCGGCAGCATGTCTTCGCGGCCGATCACCGCTTCGGCATTGCTGCCCAAATCCAGACTGATGCTGTCCCGGTTAACTTTTTTCACCACGCCGGTGACTATCGCACCTTCATGACTGCGGAACTGATCGACCACCATCGCCCGCTCGGCTTCACGCACTTTTTGGACGATGACTTGCTTGGCGGTCTGGGTGGTAATACGGTCAAACACCACCGATTCAATTTCATCTTCGATGTAGCCGCCAAGCGGCGCTTCAGGGTCGTCAAACTGCGCCGCGTCCAGGGTGATTTCCCGGGTGGGCTGGGTCACTTCGTCCACGATGAGCCAACGGCGGAAGGTATCGAAATCCCCCGACTTGCGGTCGATGCTGACGCGGACTTCGATTTCCTGTTCGTATTTTTTCTTCGTTGCCGTGGCCAGTGCCGTCTCTAGCGCCTCGAAAATCTTTTCCCGCGGGACGGCTTTCTCGTTGGACACTGCCTCAACAACAGCCAGAATTTCTTTATTCATCCTAGTTGCCTCAGTAAAACGTTAAAAGTGGGGTACCAGGTTCGCTTTCTGGATATTGTTCAAAGCGAACACTTCATCTTTTCCTTCCACCGTCACGGTGATCATGTCACCGTCAACCGCTTTGATAATCCCCTGCCATTTACGGCGATTTTGCACCGCGATACGGAGCACCACGCTGACGTCGCTACCGGTAAATTGGCGATAATGCGTGGCGGTAAACAGCGGGCGATCCAGGCCCGGTGATGAGACTTCAAGGTTATAGGCCACGGAGATAGGGTCTTCGACGTCCAGTACCGCGCTGACCTGGTGGCTTACATCAGCACAATCATCAACGGTGATACCCTCGTCACTATCGATATAAATGCGCAGCGTCGACTGACGGCCAGGAATAAATTCAATACCCACCAGCTCGAACCCCAGGGCTTCCACGGGTGCCGTGATCATCTCTGTCAATTTTTGTTCTAATGTGGACAAGGCCACCCCCAAGACATAAAAAAAGGGCTTATTAGCCCGGTATTACTGTAGTGAAATAACAAAAAACCCCGAAAATTCGGGGCGTTAAGTGACTGGACCCTATAAACGGCAGGCGGTTTTGAAACCATTCCAGAAGAATCATTTCTCAAAACGCCTGTGATGGTAAACCTAACGCCTACAGACAGTATATTTGAAAAAGCACTCTAAGGGAATGTGGTTGCGGGGGCCGGATTTGAACCGACGACCTTCGGGTTATGAGCCCGACGAGCTACCAGGCTGCTCCACCCCGCGTCCGAAAACGCTGAAAATACTACGCTGATAACCCTGAGAAAGCAAGTTATCTCTGGGATTGGTACCGAGGACGGGACTTGAACCCGTAAGCCCAATCGGGGACTACCACCTCAAGGTAGCGTGTCTACCAATTCCACCACCTCGGCACTTTCTATCGGCTCTTACGCTGCTGTTTCGTTGCCTTGCCGGGCAACGCTTAACGCTTACTGCGGAATATCGTTACCTGGTTTCGCCGGCGCTTCGGCTGGTGCCTTATCCGCCTGCTGAGCCTGATTCAAATTATCCCACTGGCTGCCTTTTTGACCATGATTGCTGCTCAGGTTGCCCAGCACCAGGCTGAGAACGAAGAATAGCGTCGCCAGCACGGCCGTCATACGGGTAATGAAGTTACCGGAACCGCTTGAACCGAACAGGGTGCCAGAGGCGCCTGCACCGAACGAGGCTCCCATATCAGCACCTTTACCTTGTTGCAGCATGATCAGCGCAACCAGGCCGACCGCTACCAACAGGAATATGACTAACAGAGCTTGGTACATAATCTTTCAGTATCCTTGCGGCTACCACCGCACGTTAAGCTATTGCAGCCCCCAATACGGCACTTGGCGTCGCCGACTGAAGCCGGTGTGAATACTAACCAAAGCGCCCCTTGCGTGCAAGGGCATTTTACGGCTGGCTGACCGTTTGCGGAAAAAAGCGCCAATGGCGTTCGCCGCTTAGACGTCGGCGCCGATCGACGGTGCCTGCCAAAGCCGCCGCGGGCGCTGACGCCCTGCTTATGCCGGCGAAGACCGCCGCCCTGCGCCGGCCGTCAGCGCTGCGTCAGCACGTATGTCCCGGACGGCGGCGTTCATCGCATCAGCGCTAAAAAATCTTACGCCTCAGCCCGCGGCTTTCACTGCATCCGCGATCTGGTGCGCCAGCCGGCTGACCTGCTCGGTATCATCCCCTTCCACCATGACGCGGATCAGGGGCTCGGTACCCGACTTGCGCAACAACACCCGCCCGCGCCCGGCCAACTGCTGCTCCACCTCGGCGCGGGCCTGTTTTACCGCCGCCGATTCCAGCGGATCATGAAGTCCGGCAAAGCGCACATTGACCAGAATCTGTGGCAACAGGCGCATGCCGCTGCACAGGTCATGTAAATTCATGTGATTGCCGACCATCGCCGACAACACTTGCAGCCCGGCGATAATGCCGTCGCCGGTGGTGGTCTTGTCCAGCAAGATGACATGGCCGGAGTTCTCCGCGCCAATACGCCAGCCCTTTTCCTGCATTTTTTCCAGTACATAGCGGTCGCCCACGCGGGCGCGCACGAACGGCACCCCCAATTGCTTAAGCGCCAGCTCCAGGCCCATATTGCTCATCAGCGTGCCGACCACGCCGCCGGATAACTGGCCCTGACGCAATTTTTCCCGCGCGATGACATACAAGATTTGATCGCCATCCACTTTCTGCCCCAGATGATCCACCATGATCACCCGATCGCCGTCGCCGTCATAGGCGATACCCAGATCGGCTTTTTCCGCCAGCACCCGGCTTTGCAACAGACGCACATCGGTGGCGCCGCATTCCTGGTTGATGTTCATACCGTCCGGCTGGCAGCCGAGGGTCACCACCGTCGCGCCGAGCTCGCGCAGTACGCTGGGGGCGATATGGTAGGTCGCGCCGTTGGCGCAATCAACGACTATTTTCAATCCCTTGAGACTCAGATCACCCGGGAAAGTCCCTTTGCAAAACTCGATATAGCGCCCGGCCGCATCGACGATCCGGCTGGCTTTACCCAGCTCCGCCGATTCGACGCAGGTTAACGGCTTGGCCAGTTCCGCCTCGATAGCCTCTTCCACCTCGTCGGGCAGTTTCGTGCCGTCGATGGAAAAAAACTTAATTCCGTTATCGTAGAACGGATTATGGGAGGCGGAAATGACAATACCCGCCTCGGCGCGAAAGGTGCGGGTCAAATAGGCGATAGCCGGCGTCGGCATGGGACCGGTAAAGGCGGCGGACAGGCCGGCCGCTGCCAGCCCCGCTTCCAGCGCCGACTCCAGCATATAGCCGGAGATACGGGTATCTTTGCCGATGATGATTTTACGCGAGCCGTGGCGCGCCAGCACCTTACCGGCGGCCCACCCCAGCTTAAGGACAAAATCAGGCGTAATGGGGGAATCACCGACCTTGCCGCGGATGCCATCGGTGCCAAAATATTTATGATTACTCATTGAAAATAGGTTTCCTTCGCTGAAAGCGTGGCTTCCACCACGCGCATTGCTTCCACGGTTTGCCTGACGTCATGGACCCGGATAATCTGCGCCCCCTGCAGCGCGGCGATGACCGCGCAGGCAACGCTGCCCGTAACCCGCTTCTCTGGCGGAAGGTCCAATAGTTGACCTATCATCGATTTGCGCGACATCCCCACCAGCAGCGGCAGGCCGAGATGATGAAAATCTCCCAGCCGGGCCAGCAGTTGATAATTATGCTCCAACGTCTTGCCGAAGCCGAAGCCCGGATCGAGCAGTAGACGGTTTTTGGCGATGCCGGCCGCTTCACAGCGCTCAATTTGCCGCACAAAATACGCTTCCACCTCCGCCAGCACATTCTCATAGTACGGCGCCTGCTGCATGGTGCTCGGATCGCCCTGCATATGCATCAGACAGACGGGCAGTTGGCTTGCGGCGGCCGCGGCCAGGGCACCCGGTTCGCTGAGCGAGCGGACATCGTTGATCAAATGGGTGCCGGCCGCCGCGCTTTCGCGCATGACCAGCGCCTTGGAGGTATCCACCGAAATAAAGGTGTCGAAGCGCTGCGCTAGCGCCACCACCACCGGCACCACCCGTGCCGCTTCCTCTTCTGCGCTGACCGTCTCCGCCCCCGGGCGGGTGGATTCGCCACCGATATCGATAATGGCCGCGCCGGCGTCCAGCATCGCCGCGGCGTGGTCGATAGCGGCGGCCAGATGCTGGTATTTGCCGCCGTCGGAGAATGAGTCCGGGGTTAAGTTGAGGATCCCCATGATGCGCGGAACAGAAAGGCTAAGGGTGCGCTCTCGAGCTATAAGTTGCATAACGACGGTTTCCTTATGCTGTGCAAACTGTAAGGCCGCTATCTTAGCATCTCCCGCACAAAAAAAACCCCGGCGTGTCGTATAACGCGGGGCTGTCGGTAGTACCGCGCCGGGGCTTTGCCGCCGGTGCGAGAGGGGACCATTAGCGGTTACCGAACTGCTCCGACATGGTATTGCCGGGATTCGGCGTGCGTGGTTCATCCACCGGGATCGGCGCGCGCGGCGTACCGTCGTCGTCGCTATTGCCGGAGACGGTATCGTCCCAGCCTGCGGGTGGGCGGACCGCCTTGTGGCCCATCAAATCGTCTATCTGCGGCGCATCGATGGTTTCATATTTCATCAGCGCATCCTTCATGGCATGCAGGATATCCATATTTTCCATCAGCAGCGTGCGGGCGCGGACATAATTTCGCTCAATCAGCGACTTCACTTCCTGATCGATGATGCGCGCCGTTTCATCGGACATATGCTTCGCTTTGGCCACCGAGCGGCCGAGGAACACTTCACCCTCTTCCTCTGCATACAGCAGCGGGCCCAGCTTCTCTGAGAAGCCCCACTGGGTCACCATATTGCGGGCAATCGAGGTCGCCACTTTGATATCGTTGGACGCCCCGGTAGACACTTTCGCCGGACCGTAAATGATCTCCTCGGCCAGCCGGCCGCCGTACAGGGTGGAGATTTGGCTTTCAAGCTTCTGGCGGCTGGCGCTGATAGCATCCCCTTCCGGCAGGAAGAAGGTCACCCCCAAGGCGCGGCCGCGTGGGATAATCGTAACTTTATGCACCGGATCGTGCTCCGGCACCAGGCGGCCGATGATCGCATGGCCGGCTTCGTGGTAAGCGGTGGACTCTTTCTGCGCTTCGGTCATCACCATGGAACGGCGCTCGGCGCCCATCATGATTTTGTCCTTGGCCTTCTCAAATTCTACCATCGACACCACGCGCTTGCTGCCGCGGGCGGCGAACAGCGCCGCTTCGTTCACCAGGTTGGCCAAATCGGCGCCCGAGAAGCCGGGCGTGCCGCGCGCAATAACCGACACATCCATATCGGGCGCCAGCGGGACGCGGCGCATGTGGACTTTCAGAATCTGTTCGCGACCGCGGACATCGGGCAGGCCTACCACCACCTGGCGGTCGAAACGGCCCGGGCGCAACAGCGCAGGGTCCAGCACGTCGGGGCGGTTGGTTGCGGCGATGACGATAATACCTTCATTACCTTCAAAGCCGTCCATCTCCACCAACATCTGGTTCAGGGTCTGCTCGCGCTCGTCATGACCGCCGCCAAGACCCGCGCCCCGCTGACGCCCGACGGCGTCAATCTCATCGATAAAGATGATGCAGGGTGCCGCTTTTTTCGCCTGCTCGAACATATCGCGCACACGGGAGGCGCCCACGCCGACAAACATTTCCACGAAGTCGGAACCGGAAATGGTGAAGAACGGGACCTTGGCTTCCCCCGCAATGGCTTTGGCCAGCAGCGTTTTACCGGTCCCTGGCGGCCCCACCATCAGCACGCCTTTCGGGATCTTGCCGCCGAGCTTTTGGAAACGGCTCGGCTCGCGCAGATAATCCACCAGCTCGCTGACCTCTTCCTTCGCTTCATCGCAACCGGCAACATCGGCGAAGGTCGTTTTAATCTGGTCTTCCGTCAGCATCCGTGCCTTGCTCTTGCCGAACGACATGGCGCCTTTACCGCCGCCGCCCTGCATTTGACGCATAAAGAAGATCCAGACCCCAATCAGCAATAGCATCGGGAACCAGGAGATAAAGATGGACGCCAGCAGGCTGGGTTCTTCCGGCGGCTCACCCACGACTCTGACGTTTTTGGTCAAAAGAATATCGAGCAGCTTGGGATCGTTGACCGGGATATAGGTGGTGTAGCGGTTACTGTCTTTTTTAGTAACGGTGATTTCACGACCGTTAATACGCGCTTCCCTAACCTGATCCTGATTCAATTCGGACATAAAGGTGGAGTAATCCACTTTACGCCCATTGGACTCGCTGGGCCCGAAGCTCTGGAATACCGACATCAGCACGACTGCGATAACTAGCCAGAGAATCAGGTTCTTCGCCATGTCACTCAAGGGATTAACCTCATATTACAACGGTGTTAACAATTAGCGTAGGGTACTATATTTTGCGCCCTGTCGCCACAATGTACACTTCGCGGGAGCGGGCCCGGGAAGCGTCTGGCTTACGGATTTTTACCTTCGTAAACAGAGAGCGTATTTCCCGCAGGTACTCATCGAAACCTTCTCCCTGAAAGACTTTAACCAGGAAACACCCACCCGGTGCCAGCACATCCCGGCACATATCAAGCGCCCGCTCCACGAGATACATTGATTTGGGAATATCGACCGCCGGGGTACCGCTCATATTGGGCGCCATGTCGGACAGCACCACCTGCACCTTCTGCTCGCCTACGCGTTCAAGCAGGGCCTGCAGCACCAGGGGGTCACGAAAATCCCCCCGCAGAAAGTCGACGCCCACCATCGGATCCATCGGCAGGATATCACAGGCGATGATACGCCCTTTGCCGCCGATTTGCGTGGCGACGTATTGCGACCAGCCGCCGGGCGCCGCACCCAGATCCACCACGGTCATCCCCTGGCGAAATAGCTTGTCGCTCTGCTGTATTTCATCAAGTTTAAACCAGGCACGGGAACGGAGTCCCTTTTTTTGTGCCTGCTGAACATATTTATCGCTAAAGTGTTCCTGCAGCCAGCGGCTGGAGCTTGCAGAACGCTTTTTGGTCGCCATCTTATTTTCCAACTATCTTGTAAAGAGTGCAGCGGTGGAAAGATTTGGCCGCCCATGCGCCGATATCGACGGACGCCGATTTGGCGATATGTATGAGATGGCGGTAGAATATGCCGTTTTCAATCCCAACCTAAGTAAAAAACACAAATGAATCTGAATAATAAGCAAAAACAGCATCTTAAAGGGCTGGCCCATTCGCTGAAGCCTGTCGTCATGCTGGGCAATAACGGCTTGACGGAAGGCGTGCTCGCCGAAATCGAACAGGCGTTGGAACATCATGAGCTTATCAAGGTGAAAATTGCCGCGGAAGAGCGCGAGACCAAAACGCTGATCGCCGATGCCATCGTTCGTGAAAGCGGCGCCAGCAAGGTACAGGTTATTGGCAATATTCTGCTGCTGTACCGGCCGGCTGCAGAGCGGAAAATTACGCTGCCCCGCTAACATCATCTTTTCCGATGGAAAGATGCCACTCTCCGACCCACAGGAAAAGACCACCCGCGGCCTTTTGCTTTTCTTTACAAAGCCAGCGGCGGCCCGTGGGGGGGATATAAGCGGACGGAGGCCGGCTGCGGCGCCGCCCGGACACTTACAGATACTCCACCTTGAGGATCTCGTACTCCACCTCGCCGCCAGGAGTTTTGATGACGACGATATCCCCTTCTTCCTTGCCCACCAGCCCGCGGGCGATGGGAGAATTAATGGAAATCAGGTTTTGCTTGAAATCGGCCTCATCGTCGCCGACGATGCGGTACGTTTGCTTCTCTTCGCTATCCAGGTTCTCCACGCTGACCGTGGCGCCGAAAATGACCCGGCCGCTCGGGGCCAGCTTGGTCACATCGATCACCTGCGCATTGGAAAGTTTGGCTTCTATTTCCTGGATACGGCCTTCGCAAAAGCCCTGTTGTTCCCTCGCGGCATGATACTCGGCGTTTTCTTTTAAATCGCCGTGCTCGCGGGCCTCGGCGATAGACCGGATAATTTCGGGGCGACGGACGCTTTTAAGATATTCGAGCTCTTCCCGCAGTTTTTCAGCGCCGCGCAGGGTCATCGGAATCTGGTTCATAATTGTACCTCTATGTAAATTCTTCCTGCTAAAATAATCGCCGTCCTGGCGTGACAGGCGCTGGCGCGACGCGCGTTTGGCACACGCCCCTCACCAAGCGCAAAGCAAAAGGAAGCGCCCCCGGAATTGCTTCCCAGGCCAGCCTCAGTTTTGCATTTTGATACGTATTTTACCGCAGAGTTCGGTGTGGGTCATCGTTTACTTTATCCCTGTTTGCACCGTAGTATGACAGCAAGTTACTTTGCCGTTGCCCAAAATTATGCGTTTTTTACGATTTGTCATAGGATTGACCAGTGTTTTCATGCTTTCCGCACAGGTGGCGCCGGTTGAAAACTATACGGAATATTTGCCCGACGGCGCCAACCTGGCGCTGATGGTGCAAAAAGTGGGGGCCCCGCAGCCCGTTATTGATTATCACAGTCAGCAGATGGCCTTGCCCGCCAGCACCATGAAACTGCTCACCGCGCTGGCGGCGCTGTTACAGCTGGGCCCGGACTACCGCTTTACCACCACCCTCGAAGCGGCCAACGCACCGGTGGGCGGCGTGCTGCGCGGCAACCTGACCGCGCGCTTCGGCGGCGATCCCACATTTACCCGACAGCGCTTGCGCAATATGGTGGCCGAACTGCGCAAGCAGGGCATCAAACAAATCACCGGTGACCTGATTATCGATACCTCGGTGTTTGCCAGCCATGACAAAGCCCCCGGCTGGCCCTGGAACGATCTGACGCAATGCTTTAGTGCACCGCCGGGCGCGGCCATTGTTGATCGCAACTGTTTTTCGGTGTCGCTCTACAGCGCCCGGACGGCCGGGGAGCCGGCGTTTATCCGCGTCGTCTCTTATTACCCGGTGCATATGTTCAGCCAGGTGCGCACCCTGGCCCGCGGCGACGGCGCTGCACAATATTGCGAGCTGGACGTGGTGCCGGGAGAGCTTAACCGCTTTACCCTCACCGGCTGTATGACCCAGCGCGCCGAACCGCTACCGCTGGCGTTCGTCTTTAAGGACGGCGCCAGCTATGCCGGCGCCGTCCTTAAAGACGAATTGCAGCAGGCGGATATCACGCTGAACGGCACACTTCTGCGCCAGACGCAGCCCAGTCCGCCGGGACACGTTTTGGCTCAATCCTCTTCCGCACGGCTGCACGATTTACTGCATATTATGCTGAAAAAATCCGACAATATGATTGCCGACACAGTTTTTCGCATGATAGGCCACGAACGCTTCAAAGTGCCGGGCACCTGGCGCGCGGGCTCGGATGCGGTGCGCCAGATCCTGCGTCAGCAGGCGGGCATTGATCTGGGCAACAGTATCCAGGTGGACGGTTCCGGTCTGTCGCACCACGATTTGATTTCCCCCCGCCACCATGATGCAGGTGTTGCAATATATCGGTCAGCACGATCAGACGCTGGACTTTATCTCCATGCTGCCGCTGGCGGGCTATGACGGCACGCTCATGTACCGCGCGGGTCTGCACGAGGCAGGGGTCGACGGTAAAGTGTCGGCGAAAACCGGCTCGCTACAGGGCGTCTACAACCTGGCGGGCTTTATCACCACCGCCAGCGGTCAACGTATGGCGTTTGTGCAATATCTCTCCGGCTACGCGGTGCCGCCGGCGGATCAACGCGCGCGGCGTGTTCCGCTGGTACGTTTCGAGAGCCGGTTGTATAAAGATATAGCCACTCGCAGGCCGGGCGACACCCTTCTGCGCTACAAGCGGCTGGCGATGATTTTTTCAAACAATTTCCGCAGATCATGGCAGCAGATGGCGGCCATCAGGTGCTCGATGTGCCGCAGCGTACCGTTGTCATTGCGGGTATAGGGGCGGCCTTGACCGATGTCGACGATAAATTGCGCGATACAATCGGCGTTGTCCATGATGATATTGGCCTGCAGCATTTTGTCCGCTCTGACCCGCTCGATAAATTCCAGCGGCGTTAATGGCCGCAATTTGCAGAAATTTTCATAGCCCTTAACGAAGGTTTTCGCGTAGGGCAGCGTCTCGCCATTGCGATTATTAATCGCATCATAGAACTGCTTTAGGATGGTCGTGACGTCCACAGGTTGGCCTTTTCCCGGCAGGAACAGAAAATCCTGGGCGCCGGCCTGTATATGGGAGATTTCATGCAGGATGGTGACATGCATTGGATAGTGTTTTTCAACCCTGTCGTTATCCACCATAATCACCACCCTATTTCCCGCATCATTGGGCAGGGTCACGCCCAGCGGAATGGTCGGATCGTAGCTGAAGGGCTGGTCCGGTGTTCTCGACGAGGCGAAAAGAATATTCGTCTTGTGATGCCGAAGGTAGTCATTGAGATTGATGAGATAATAGCGTAGCCGTAAAATGGCCTGGGTGAGGATAAGATCATCATGGGTATGCAGCACGCCGCTGAGATAGCGTCTGATGCTACTATCGCCGGCAATTTTCAGCGGCCCCGTAAGCGTATTCTCGATCTCGTCGAAATAGATCTCAAGCGCACGCCTGACATATTCATGGGCCAGCTCGACCTCATGGATGAAGCGCTTCAAGTTTTGCCGCAGATACTGAAAACAGGGAGGGATGGTTTGCATCGGCTTGCCATACGACGAATACACATGGACTTTGAAATTATGCAGATACGCCATCACTCTGCCCTCTTCCCAGCCCGCCGCCTCACAACGTCGAATTTCGTTCCGTGCATAGTACGCTCTTATCGTGGCGTCTAAATCCGCGGTCAAGTCCTGCTTACGCTCGAACAGGAATTTATAGTACCCCATGGGATGAATGAAACTGGCCAGTCGCGATGTCGGAAGGGGGGGACGGCGTGTAGCGCGCCAGGGGAAAAAGCGACACGCTCTGCGTCTGTTGCGACGACCTCAGGTCATGCGCCGGGCGGTAGGCGTTTTGCTCGACTGCGGCGGACGATCCGGACGGCGGCGGTACTCTGTGCGGCGTCTTTCATTCCCTCAATGACTTCGGCAAGGCATGTCAAAATAGCATCCCATTCCGCGTTATGTGCATTGAGTTCCGATAGGGGCTCGTTGGCCGGAGCAGCCATAGCCTGCGCCGCTTGAGGAGGGACGGGCGCATAGATAGCCTCCGTCACACAGGGCGTGACGGCAACGCCGAACGGGGATAAGGTGACGGGCGGACCCGCGGCGGGGCGGGCAACGCGGCGTTTATCGGCGCGCCCTTAACGATAGCGGCGGCTGACGCGTCCTCGACGGGGGGCGCGACGTTTACCGGCTGGCCCTTAACCATAGCGACAGCGGGCGCGTCCACGGCGGGCACGCGGCATTGACTGGCTCGCGCTTAACCATAGCGGCAGACACCGCCGTAGCCGGCGCCCTGAACTCCTACGTGCCCGACAATCCGAATACGGCGGCCACCGTGCTATTGCCCGGCGCGGCCATCCTCTTCTCAACCCCACCGGACGCGGCGCTAAGCGCTCTCGCCATCGCACCGCCGAAGGCGGTGCCTATCGCCGGAAGCGCATTACCCCTACTCGCGGTACCCGTCCATAATCCACCGACAAGATCGCCATAACCGCTCAGGGTTTCGTTTGAAGGCTTGACGTCTCCCGCCGTCGGCCCAGGGCAATAAGGTCTCCAGGCGCTAAAAACCCGGGTCCCGCTGCTACCTTGCGCCGAGATGTCAATGACGCTGGCCGCCAGCATACACATCATATTGCGCCAGCCGCAGCCGGCAATGGCCCCGGGCCAGGGGACGCTTGTCATCCTCATCTGTGCAACGCGGTCCCTGCCGTCGCTGCAGACATTATCGCGATAACCTGACCCCGACTCTCGCCGGTAAGTGTGGTATCCGTGCGTGCGCGTCAGGCCCGTAACCGTTGATGCCGATCGCCGAGGGAATTGACCCTCGAGCCAGGGCGGCAGTGGGGAGCGACATTAGGGTGTCCGCTTCGCCGGCGGTCGCGTTAAGTGCGGCGTAGCGTAGGTTACGGTAGGACGTGTGTTCCGGCTTCTGATGTTTTTTTACGCCATGGCGAGAGCGGTTTTTGCCCCGAGGCTCTTTGCCGGGGGACGGGCTAGCCGGGCTCCCGCCGCCGGACTGACGCAGCCTGCGGGCGGTGGCGTTGCCTAGATCGGTAACCGCACTGCCCGAACGCCTGTCATTATTGGTTTGCGGCGGGCGTTCGGGGTCGGTACGGGCCATCGCAGCAGAGGCCGCCGCCCGCGGCGAAGGGGGCAAAGGACCAGCCTTTGCTCCGTCGTTGGGCCGCGGGTGGGGCCGTAATGTTTTCTTTAGCAGTGCATTTATCATCAGCGGGAAGTTCCTCGCGGCTGCAGGCACCGAGGAACGCCCGCGCGGGCAGCGCGGCATCGCCGGCCTTACCGCCCGACGTTCGATCATGGCGGGGGACCCGGGGCGGGGTCTGTGGCGTTCCCGCGCCGGGTGAACACGGCGATGTGGATTGACGGGAAGCGTTCAATCCTCCTTTTTGCCTTACATCCATGGTATTCGGCATAATGACTCCTGTTCAGTTCCATTGGGTCGAAGTAATACCTCGCAACGCCGCTCGGGCCGCGCCGCGTAATGGCGTGATGCCGCCAACATTCAGACACTGCCGGGCCCGCCTTCAGGGAGGGTACCTGAGGGATAGCGCACGCATCATTGAGGACATGTGCCGCCCATCCTGACGGCCGGGTCATGTTAGACGGATGAAATGCAACGGGCAGCAGGCAGTAGGCGCTGCGTATAGCCTTTCTCGCGGCTTTAGTGACCAGGGTAGTATGAGAGCCGCGGCAGCGACATGAAGAAAAGACGGTTTATTCAGAACCGGTTATTTTCAGCGGATTCTTCAGCGATAGGGCCAATCTACCGTTCTAAACGGGCGGCAGGCAAGAGGATTTGCCCCCAGACGAATGGCCCGCAATGGAAATATCTTACGTCCTTGGAAGACATTCTCCCAACCGCAACGCGCGGTTAGCCGGCAAGATCGCTGCTGGGGGAGGCGGGCATAGCCAGTAAGCACTTACTGATCGGCTATCGCCGACCGGACGATCCCATGACCGTTGGGGGAGGAAAAGAGTTAATAATGCTCAGCGCTGATAGATTGTTTCCACGCCGTCTTCATCGTCCTCATCCCAATCATCATCATCCAAGTCCTCTTCAGCTTCCGCCTGCATGAGCTGATCGCGGTGATAATCATCCCACATGAATTCCACTTTTTCCGGCTGGGCCTCGGGCGCAGCCTGCTCTTTAGGATGCGCGTTGATAAACGCCATCACATCCCAGCACAGCGCCTTCACGCCGTCGTGATTGGCGGCGGAAATCAGATAGTATTGCGTTTCCCAACCCAACGCCTCGGCGATGGCCTTGGCGCGCGCCGCCGCTTCCTCAGCGTCAAGCAGATCCGCTTTGTTGAATACCAGCCAGCGCGGTTTGGCGGCCAGCTTTTCACTGTAGCGTTCCAGCTCGGTGACGATAATGCGGGCGTTTTCGACCGGATCGGACTCGTCCACCGGCGCCAGATCGATAAGATGCAGCAACACCAGGCAACGCTCCAGATGCTTAAGGAAACGAATACCCAAACCAGCGCCGTCGGCCGCGCCCTCGATCAGTCCGGGAATATCCGCCACCACGAAGCTCTGTTCGTTATCCACACGCACCACGCCGAGGCTTGGCACCAGCGTGGTAAACGGATAATCCGCCACCTTTGGCTTGGCCGCCGATACCGCGCGGATAAACGTGGACTTGCCGGCGTTGGGCAGGCCGAGCATACCGACGTCAGCCAACAGCATCAGTTCCAGCTGGATCTCGCGGATCTCGCCTTTGGTACCGTCGATTTTCTGCCGCGGCGCCCGGTTGACCGACGATTTGAAACGCGTGTTGCCCAAGCCGTGAAAACCGCCTTTGGCCACCATCAGCCGCTGCTCGTGGCGGGTCATATCGCCCATGACTTCGTTGGTACCCAAATCCAGCACCCGCGTACCCACCGGCACTTTGATAACGAAGTCTTTGCCGTGCTTACCGGTACAATCCCGGCTCTGGCCGTTTTTTCCGCGCTCGGCGCGAAAGTTTTTCTCAAAACGGTAATCGATGAGGGTATTCAGGTTTTCATCCGCCAGCAGCCACACGTCGCCGCCGTCGCCGCCGTCGCCGCCATCGGGCCCGCCGCGGGGGATGTATTTTTCCCGGCGAAAGCTGACGCAGCCGTTGCCGCCGTCGCCCGCCGCCGCCAAAATGGTGGCTTCATCAACAAACTTCATGATAACTCTCCATAACTCATTTGCCGAGCGGCTTGATAACCGCGGCCGGGGCCCGTCTTTTCAGCCCGGGCCACCAGCGGTGACCGACAGCGGAACACATCGCGCCCACCACCACTACAACCGCGCCGCTATAGCCGACAAAGTTCAGCGGCGGGCGGCGCGAAGGCCGCGGGCCAGAACAGCGCCAGCAAATTAGAAAAAATCAGGGTAAACAGCGGCGTCAGGGTAATAATGGCGCTCACTTGCGCCGCTTACCAGCGCGCCATATCCCACCAGCGTATTCAGGCCGCAGAACAGCAGACAGGCCAACTGGCCGCCGGTTAATTGCAGAAGCGTCAGCGGCTTTGCCACCACCGTTAGCGCTATTGTACACAAAATATACAGCAACAACAGAATCTGTTGCGACGCCAGGCGCCGCAGCAAGACTTTTTGCGCCATGCCATAGCTCACCCATACCATCGCCGCGCAACAGCCAAAAATCACCCCCAGGGTATTGGCGGTCAGGCGGGTAAAAATCTCGCGCAGGCTGCTGTTGAAAAACATCAGCAGACCGCCTATTAGCACGATGGCGCCAATCAGCTGCGTGATGCGCATGCGCTCTTTCAGAATGACGACGCTCGCCAGCATCATGCCCACCGGCGACAGCTGGCCGATGACCTACGAGGCGGTTGGATTCAAATATTGCAGCGACGTGCTGAAAAAGACAAAGTTGCCCAAAAGCCCGGCGGTCGCCACCGCGAGCAGTATCAGCCAGCGCCAGCGGAAAAACAGCCGCAGCGGCGGCAATTGCCTGCGCGGCGCCAATAGCAGCAGCCCCATACCGGCCATTAAAAAACGGTACCAAACCACGGTGTAAGGCTCCATGGTGGTTAGGACCTGCTTCATGGCGATGGGGAGCGCGCCCCAGCACATGGCGGTGGTTAAAGCGAGCGCAATGCCGATGCCCGCCAGCTGCGTATTTTTCATGATAAGCGGTGAGCGTAAAACAGCGGAATAAAGTAAAAAGCCCCGCAACCAGGTGCGGGGCTTTACTCGCCAATCAGAGAACGGAAAATTTATTCAGCAACGATGCTAACAAATTTACGGTTCTTCGGGCCCTTCACTTCAAACTGGATTTTACCCGTCGTTAAAGCGAACAGCGTATGATCCTTACCGCAGCCTACGTTGGTCCCCGGGTGGAACTTCGTTCCACGCTGACGGACGATGATGCTGCCGGCATTTACCGTTTCGCCGCCGAAGCGTTTAACGCCCAGGCGTTTACTTTCTGAGTCGCGACCGTTACGTGTGGAGCCGCCAGCCTTTTTGTGTGCCATGAGTCTGCTCTCCTGTTAAGCACCAATACCGGTGATTTTAACGTCAGTGAACCACTGACGGTGGCCCTGATGCTTACGGAAGTGCTTACGGCGACGAAATTTCACAATCATCACTTTATCGCCGCGAGCGTGAGCCACAACTTCCGCCGTGATCTTGCCGCCGTTCACGAAAGGACCGCCGATCTGGATGTCGTCGCCGTTGGCAATCATCATAACCTGGTTAAATTCAACAGTTTCACCCGTTGCGATGTCCAGCTTTTCAAGGCGAACGGTCTGACCTTCGCTCACCCGGTGTTGTTTACCACCACTTTGGAAAACCGCGTACATAAAAAACTCCGCTTTCCGCACGCTCAATCTGTAATCGCCTGGAGCGTGCTATAAATATTCACAATAGGTACGAATTCTACGCAAGAATCTCACTAAAGACAAGTGCAGAATACATACAGAAAGCGAAAAAGGTGCAGTTTCTTCATCGCCATTTATCTCTTACGTTTTTCAAGTACAATCAGTAACACTCTTTCCGCCATCCGGTCCCGTGTGCGGCATTACACTGACGGTATACCTACAAACCGATAGAAAATAATGAATCTTGAACAAATTACTGAACTGACCGCGCAGGATATGGCGGAGGTCAACACGGCAATTCGCGAGCAGCTAAACTCAGAGGTCGCCCTGATAAATCAGCTCGGCCACTACATCATCAGCGGCGGCGGCAAACGCATCCGGCCCATGATTGCGGTGCTGGCGGCGCGCGCGCTGCACTATCAGGGCAAGCAGCATGTCACCGTCGCCGCGCTGATTGAATTTATCCATACCGCCACGTTGTTGCACGACGACGTGGTGGACGAATCGGACATGCGCCGCGGCAAAGCGACGGCCAATGCGGCGTTTGGCAACGCCGCCAGCGTGTTGGTCGGCGATTTCATCTATACCCGCGCTTTTCAAATGATGACCGAGCTGGAATCCCTGCGGGTGCTTAAGCTGATGTCCGAGGCGGTTAACATTATCGCTGAAGGCGAAGTGCTGCAATTAATGAACTGCAATGATCCGGATATCACTATCGATAGCTATATGCGGGTTATCTATAGCAAAACCGCGCGGTTGTTCGAGGCGGCGTCGCAGTCCTCCGCCATCCTGGCCGGCGCCGATGCCCGCCAGGAGGCGGCGCTGCGCGATTACGGCCGTTATCTGGGCACCGCCTTTCAACTCATCGACGATCTGCTGGATTACGGCGCGGACGGGAAAACGCTGGGTAAGAATACTGGCGATGACCTAAACGAAGGTAAGCCGACGCTCCCGTTGCTGCACGCCATGCGTAACGGCACGCCGGAACAGGCGGCGCTGATCCGCCAGGCGATCGAGCAAGGCAATGGACGCCATCTGCTGGAGACGGTGCTGGAAACCATGCGCCAATGCGATTCCCTGGGGTACACCCGCCGGTGCGCGGAAAAGGAAGCGGACAAAGCTATCGCCTGTTTGGACTGCCTGTCGCCCTCCCCTTACCGCGATGCGCTAGAGGGCCTGGCCCATGTGGCGGTGCAGCGCGACGCTTGATCGCGTAATCGTGAGAGGAAAGGTATATCTTTGGAAAATTGCCGTCTTTGAACGGCAAGCCACGGCATAACGCGGTCGTGGTGCCTACCGTTACTCTTCCTGCAGCCCCAGCCGTACGATAAACGCGCCGATGCCTTCGCGCATGACAAAAGCAATCACCCGCTCCCGCTCTTCCATGGTCAGTTGCCGGTAGATGGTTATCCAGGTCGCCAGGGCCACGGATACCCCCTCCGCTGGCGCTTCAAGCGACCACTCGACGTCGTCCCCATCCCGCATTTCCCGGCGCATCAGCGCTTTTTGCACCACCGCCGGCAGGCTATCGAATGCATACTCCATTCCCCGCCCCTGCGCCCCTTTTCTGCGCCGCCGGTTCCATTTTTCATGCCTGGCAAGATCACAAAGCCCCTGACGGGTACCGGGCAGTCCGGCAACAAACAGCAGTTCCTGCGTGTTAGACCAGGCTTGTTTCATAAGATTTTCATTCCGAATTCGACCTGCATAACAAATTAGATTTTATTTGGAACATAATTGAAAACTTTTAGGAGGTTTAGTGCTATATATTTTCCAACTAAAGGCTATGACCATTGCCATCGTTTTATCTGAATTGGTTAGTTATACCGTTAACCAGCGTTTGTCTTACAGCACAAGGAACGAAATATGAGCGAAAGGAATACAGATTGGCACCTGCGGATATCATCGCGGCACTCCGTAAACGCGGAACCTCCCTGGCAGCGGTATCGCGCGCGGCGGGGTTGAGTTCATCCACGCTGGCGAACGTCCTCACCCGGCCCTGGCCCAAAGGTGAATGGCTCATCGCCGATGTGCTGGAGGTCCATCCTTCGGTGATATGGCCCAGTCGCTATATCGACCCGGAAACCAATCAATTACTCGATAGGAAAAGCCTGATACGCCAGCGCTAACCCTCGGCGCCGGGGAGGGCCATACCTTCCCCGGCGCATTATTTCATTCCGGCCTGACGTCGTTAACCGGCTCGTCGGGATAGTCCAGACGCTTTAACAGGTTCAACACACCCTCACGTACGATAAAGGAGACGATAAAATCGCGCTCCGCATCGGAAAGTTGCCGATGAATTTCGTTCCAGGTTGCCGACGTCTCCTGAGGGGAGAGTTGGTACTCCGCCGGGTTGGTCCTTAAAGAAAGCGTCTTTTTCACCATGTCCGGCAAACTGTGCCAGGCATACTCTACCGCTTTGCCGCGCGCACCCTCGCGCCGCCTTTTTTGCCAGCCCTCCTCCCTGGCTCGCCGATTCAGTCCCTGTCGTGTTTTGGGTAGTCCACCTACCCCAATCAATTCGTGCGTTGCAATCCATTCTTTTTTTATTTCCATCTTTAATCCCCCTCCTTGTCATGGTGACAGCCTGGCGCTATCGCCATCGCACGGTTTGGGCAGGTACTGTGGAATTTACGGCACCTGATTCCCGTTCCGCTATTACGACAACATTTAATGTATAACATTAAAGACTTGTCGTAACGCTAATTACAACACAAAAAAAGCGCATTGGATCAAAGGTGGCATTAAAAAATGAGATCAATGCCAGCTATTAGAATAAAAAAAAAATTAATAAAAATCATTCATTATCAATTTAATTGAATTATAATAATAGTATATGTTCTATTACTATAATTAAATAGATTATATCTTAATAAATAAGTTTTAGGTGAAAACGAATAGCCGAGAAAAGGGAAAAAAAATGGCGTTACCGCTAAGTTTTTGACACGGAAATCGGGCCAGAAATAGTATTTGGCATAAGGAAAAGTTTCATCGTTATACCCCGCGGCGGCGATGAACTGCCTAGCGCAGATTTAATCCCCCCACCGACACCCTAAGAGAAGTCGAGACAATCACAGCGTGGCGTCCAGGCGTCCCTTTTCGCCGGCGCAGCGCCGCCACACTCACCGGGGCGCGCAGGGCCATCGGACTCCCCGGCGCGGCAATGCCCCCAGCCCGGGCGAGACGCCCGATAAAACAATGCCGGCTTCGCCGGCAAATAACAGACCGCACCCGGCGGCAATGATAATGAAGGGCCGCGCCGACGTAAGGATCACAGCGCCTTATCTTCACGACGGCGGCGGGCTACTGCTGCAGGACCTGTTCGCCGAGCGCAATATCCTGATTTAGCGCCGCGCGCATACCCTGCAGCGCCTGCTGCTCGAAGTCGCTGAGGATACCCAACGACCGACGCGCACTGACGCCCTGCGGCCCCAGCAGCAGCGGTTGGGCAAAAAAGCGAGAAAAATCTGACTCGCTTTCGACATAGGCGCATTCGATTATCCCCTGCTGCCCCTGTAGCGCCCGCACCAGCGACAGCGTAAAGCAGGCCGCGGCATACCCCATGGCGAGCGTGGCCGATCCGGCGCCGGCTTTGGCCTCCACCACCTCGGTGCCGGCGTTGCGGATGCGCCGCGTCAGGAGATTCACTTCTTCATCACTGAAAGTGATACCTGGCACCTGCGATAGCAAAGGCAGAATGGTGACGCCAGAGTGGCCGCCTACCACCGGCACCTCTATTTGATCCGGGCTCAGGCCTTTCATGTCCGCCACGTAACTGTTGGCGCGGATGACATCAAGGGTGGTGATACCAAAAAGCTTTTGCGGCTGATAGACCCCGGCCTGCGCCAGCACGCCGGCGGCGATGGCAACCAGGGTATTCACCGGATTGGTGACAATGCCGATCAGCGCCTGTGGCGCACATACCGCCACCTGGCCGACCAACTGCCGCACAATGCCGGCATTAACATTAAACAGATCCGCGCGATCCATACCGGGCTTGCGGGCGACACCCGCCACGATCAGCACGATATCGGCGCCAAGTAACGCCGGGGACGCATCTGAACCGCAAAAACCACGCACCTTCACCGGCGAGGGAATGTGGCTGAGATCCACGGCAATCCCCGCCGTTACCGGCACGATGTCATACAGCGAGAGTTCCCCATTCTGGGGTAAACGGGTTGTTAGCAGCAGCGCCAGCGCCTGGCCGATGCCGCCTGCCGCGCCGAGCAGTGCGACTTTCATTGTTATCTCCTTATATCCCTACGAAGAATGGCATCTATTACTCTACTGAAAAGCATAAAGGCATCGCCTAATAAAGACAATTGATTAACACCAAGATTGCGACAGCGCGTGGAGAAGCAGGCCATCGGTAGGCGGGTTGCAAGTTGTGGGCTTTTCACCCACCATGGACAGTGAAAGCTGTCACCGGCAGCAATCTCATTGCATAAAAATTCATAAATATGCATAATAATCCATTAAATAATCAGCTTACTCTGCGGTAAAACATGCGAAATCAATCGAAACAGGAAGAACTGGTCAAGGCGTTCAAGGCGCTGCTGAAAGAGGAAAAATTCAGCTCTCAGGGCGAGATTGTGCTTGCGCTGCAGGAGGCGGGCTTTGAGAACATTAATCAATCCAAGGTCTCGCGCATGCTGACTAAATTCGGCGCTGTGCGCACCCGCAATGCCAAGATGGAAATGGTGTATTGCCTACAGGCGGAGCTGGGCGTTCCCACCGCCAGCAGCCCGCTGAAAAATCTGGTGCTGGATGTGGATCATAATGATGCGCTGGTGGTCATCCATACGAGCCCCGGCGCGGCACAACTTATTGCACGGATGCTGGATTCGCTGGGAAAATCAGAAGGGATCCTCGGCACCATCGCCGGCGATGATACGGTCTTCACCACGCCCGCGCCTGGCTTCTCGGTTAAACGACTGTATGAATTTATTCTGGTCCACTTTAACCAAGAGCTCTGATTCCACCGCGGCTCGCGTTCGCTGCAGACAGGGCCGACTGCGCAGGGGATGCGCTATGCCGGCGGCGTTGCCGGGGCTGTCGTCGTCGCCTGCTGGGACTAAGCTTGCCGGTCGTGCGCCTCGCCGCGGCATAAAACCCAGCGTGCCGCAGGGGACAAAGGACCTCGCTTTCGACGTTTAACGCTCCCTTCGCCAGCGCCGGCTCCCCCCGGCGGTCGCTTTGATGCCCAGAAGCTACCGCGCCCCATCGGCGCGCGACTCAGGCGGATGCGCGACGCGCATCCGCGTGCGACTCCTGCGAACGTGCAACCGACCTCGGCACACTGCCCCAGCGAACATGCAACCCCTATCGGCGCACCGTCCCAGCGGACGTGCAACCTACAACGTCGCGCTGCCCTGCGGATGCGAAGCGCGTATCAGCACATTACCCCAAAACGCGTAACGCGCATCCCCATGCTTCCCGATGGATGCGCAGCGCGCGCGCGCCCTATCCGGCCATCATTCACAGTGCCGGATGCGGTAAGATAAACTGCATTTTATTAACATAGCCTTACTCTGGGTAGGTTTTTTCACCTTGGCAAATAGGTAAGCGCCCCGTGGAGGACGTCTTGAATTATTGGTGGGTTTGTTGTATGGCCCGGTAAGAATATGTTCCACTACGATGCCTAGTGAACCCGCATCCTATAAGGGACGGCTGTCAGATCATGGATAATCCGGCGATG